>JAFGEX010000060.1 GCA_016931355.1 bacterium | reverse complement strand
TCGAACAGGCGGAATCCAATCGGCGGAGGATTCTCGAAATAGGTTTGGCTGTCCCGCACGGCCTGGAAACGGACATGCACCACATTCTCCAGCGGATTCAAAAAAGCCTTGAGGGTATCCAGGCTGGTGTTGACGAATGCTCCTTCGGGCAGAGGTTCCTCCGGCCATTCCGGCGCATCGCCGCCGTCGCCCGCCGGAATGTTTCCGCCGGTCTGCGTGAAGGCGTTTGAACGCTCTCCCCTCCCCTCATTGCCGACTCGATCCACGGCCTGAACCCGGTAGTAAACAGCGGGTTCTTCGGGCATCGCATCGTTCCAGAAAAGGGTATCCCCCGCCGGGCCGAACGGCGCCGCAGCCAGCGTATCCACCAGCATTTCCTGCTGGGTATCCGTTGCCCGGTAGATCCGGTAGGCCCGCAGCCCGCTGACCGTATCGGTGACTGTTTTCCAGCTCAGCTCCAGGCGGTTGCCGCGGGGTACGAGCTGGAGGATGTGCACGTCCTCCGGCGGCGTGTTGTCCTGGGTCGAATAGGCGATGTCCGAACAGAGTGCGATCGGGCCGCCTGCATCGTCGAAAACCGCCTTAACGAAGTATCCGTACCGTCTGCCGTCGGCCAGCCCGTCAACGACCGTCTGCAGGGCTCCTGCCTGAGACGGCTTGTACAAACCGCGTATGGATTGTTCAAGCAGGATGGGATGGGCCGCATCGAAATAATAGACGTCCTGGGTCCGGGCGCCATCGGCTTGAAACCAATTGATCGTGTTGATCAATCCGTGAGTGAACTCGGGTTCCCCGCCGATCCCCGGCGAGGAATACGGGGATTCTTTCACCTGAACGATGAACCGGTATGAATGCCTCTGCAGCGGATCCGTTGATTTCTCGCCGAGCCGGATCGCATTCTGGACCTCGAAAGTGTAGTTGCCTGAGCGCCGGGGAAACAGATAAACCGTGTTGGTCAGCTGTGTGCTGTCCTGGCTTCCCAGGATCTCAACCTGATCCCGCCAGCCCATGGCAAAATCGGGCAATTTCATATTCGGATTCTGGGAGAGCCATATTTTACTTTCCCGGTCGATGTTGGGATTTTTATAATGGGCGATGAATTCCAGACCCGCCATCTCGTTCTCGTAAAGGGTGATCCGAACAGGCGACGGCGTGATGGAAATCCTGGTATTGAGAGATTTGACCTGCAGATAGGTGTATGTCATGTATGTCTCGGTCTCTGCATCTGCGGTCGAACAGAACAACAGAAAGCAGAGTACCCCGACCCGGGTTTTCAACCCTTTCATCATTGCGCCGTTCTCCTGGATCTACACATCGTGTAAAAAAAAGTTTAATTAAACTTATGAAACACAATCACGAATGTCAAGAAAAAAGATTGATCGTTGACTTTTAAATCCGCATCTTCTATATTGATATGCCCCGGCAAGAAACTGCCGGAATCTCTTCGATCTGCGGACTTTAAAGTGCGACGCACTTTAAAGGTGCGTTGCAGCTATGAATGCTCGTTTTCAGATTGAGGCACGCCGGCTCAAAGATGCCGGTGGACCTTCGATCTGCAAGGGAAAAAACAAAGGGTTTCGCTCGTTTTCACTCACTTTTGAGATTGAAGGTCCCCGGCAGCGAGTTGCCGGGGAATCTTCGATCTGTAAGAAAGAAGACTTTTAGATTCGCTTGCATTCCCTGCGGCAAGCCTAAGGGGAATGCGCACGCTCCCAGATTCATCTCTAGCCATAAACGGGTTGTGAAGCATTGTCCCTCAAAGACCGAATCCAATACGCCCTTTTCCCGCCGCTGGCCTGGGCATTGACCGGTTTGATCAGCAGAAGCCTCAGGCTGAAAAGGATCGGAAACCCGCCGCCGGACGGACCGTGTGGTCCGAAACGGATCCTGGTGCTCTGGCATGGCCGTCATTTCATCGCCTATCATCTCTTGAGCAGCAAACAGACGCGCATCCTCGTGTCTCCCAGCCGGGACGGTCAACTGGTTTCCAGGCTTCTGGCCCTGTCCGGATACGGGATCATCTACGGTTCGACGCATCAGTCTCCGGTCCGTGCGCTGCTTTCCTGCATCGAATCCGCAGCTTCCGGATATCATCTGCTGTTCGCAGTGGATGGCCCCAAAGGCCCGGCATGCAAGGTGCAGCCGGGAGCCCTGTTCGTGGCGCAGAAGACCGGCGCCTGCATCATCCCCGTTTCCTTTGCGGCACGCGGGAAATGGACATTCCGCTCCTGGGACGCCTTCATCATTCCATACCCTTTCACGCGTGCCTGCATCGCATACGGGGAGCCTTTCACTGTTCCCCGTTCCATATCCCGCGAACAGATGGACGGTTTCTGCGTCCGCCTTGAAGAAATCCTCCAATCCCTGACCCTCGATGCCGAACGCGGGATCGGCTGATTTGGGACTCCGGTGAGGCCTGTATCAGGCCTGCCCGCGGCAAGCCGCGGGAAAATCACATGCCGGCGCATTTAAAACACAGGGCCTGCCGGCGGGCTGTTCCCCAGGCCGCTCGTTTGAAACCGGAATTGGAATACCGGAATTTTAATGTGAGGATTACCGATAGACCGGACGCAACAGGTTTTCATCCGGCCCGCGTCTGCTTGCGCTCGCCCACAGGATGCCGCGTTTCATGATCTCCAGCGCCTCCGGGACGTTGAAATCGGCCGCAACGTGCCCGAGCGACGAATAGAACACGCGCCCCTTCCCGTACATCTTCTTCCAGACGACCGGCACGGCGCATCCCTCAATCCAGGAGGCATGCTCGCCGGAAAAGACGGTTCGGGCCAGAACCTTGTTGTTCGGATCCACATGCATGTAATACTGCTCGGAATGCATGTCGAAATCCCGGATGTCCCGCGTCACCGGATCCGTTTGATCCGTAATCTGGACGCGGTAATCGATCACGCCTCCCGGGTGTGCGACCCACTGGCCGCCTGTCATGAACTGGTATTCGGTGTTCTGTCTGAATGAATCCGCCAACCCGCCGTGCCAGCCTGCAAGGCCGGCGCCGCCCCGAACGGTTTCCAGAAGCCCCTTTTCCTGCTCCGGCTTAATGGTTCCCATGGTATAAACCTGGACGATCAGATCTGCAGCCTTCATTTGATCCTGATCCAGATACGCATCCAGCGAATCCGACACCTTCACACGGGCTCCCAGGGATTCCATCCACGGAGCGAAGATCCCGACGCATTTCTCAGGCTCATGCCCGTCCCATCCGCCCCAAACCATGATGACGGATTTCCCCTTCATATCCGCCGGCAATGCGGCCGGCCGGACATCTCCGGAGGCCCGCATGCCTCCCGTCCATGTTGCGGCTCCGGCCGCAAGGGTCTGTCTGATGAACGTCCGTCTGGACGGCCGATGGTCCTTCATGGTTTCCTTCCCATGTCATTCAAATGAATCAAGAAACGAATCCCCTGGAGATTGAGAAATCCGCCGGTTGGAAAGACAAAAAATCAATTCCACCAGAGGCGATCCACTCCGGGATCATCGGCAGTCTCTGAATCCTCGCCCTCCCGGCCTTCCAACTGCCTGCCGGCCTCCTTTTCCTGCTTGCGTTTCAGGAGCCGGTATATCATTTCCTTTATTTTTTCCGGAGAATCCTGGCCTTTCACGCTGTAATAATTGGCCCCTTGCCTGATGATTTCCTGAACCTGGTCTATTTCCTTCACGGATGTCAGGACCAGAACGGGGATTTTTTTGGAAAATTCAACGGACCGTATGCGCTTCAGCAATTCGAGGCCTGAAATCTCCGGCAGCATCATGTCCAGCACAATGATATCCGGGCGTTCATCGCAGATGACGGCCCATCCATCCTTGGCATTTTCAGCCTCCAGGACTTCGAATCCCGCCTTCTCGAATACAGCCTTGTAGAAGAAACGCACGGTCTGGGAATCTTCTATCAAAGCAATTCGAATGGTTCGAACCGGCATAGGCAATCCTATTTTTTCAGCCTGCTGTCCAGCCTTTTTAAGCCATTGAAATGCGTACAAATATCAAGCCAAAAGGCCGGCCGGTATCCCATTTTTCAATTTTAAATCAAACGGGATGCAAAAAATGCAAATTGAAAAACATCCCCATCGCATCCAGCAGCTATTTTTTGCTTGATTGCTATCCCAAAATGGCCTAATTTTGATTGTTTCTTCAATATTTGCAATTCGGACAACTCGGTCGTTTAAAGTCCTGCTTTCAGGAGGAAAGATGCATTCACCTGAAATGCGGCAGAAGCGTGTCCTGTTCCTTTCAGACAACGCTGCCCTGAAAAGAAGGATTAAAACGCTGGAAGGGCTGCCTAAAATCCGGTGTTTCGTGTGCAAAAACCGGCGGGAGGCCGTGGCGGCTCTGGCGGACGGATGTTATGATTTCGCCGTCAGCGAACCCGTCATCCCAGGCTTTACAAAATGGGGGATCATCCCGTTCCTGTTGAAAAGACAACCGGGCCTTCCGGTCATTTCATGGATCCAAAACGGGAAGGCGGAGGACGGAGTGGAGGCCATCCGGCAGGGCGCAGGAGACGCATGGAGCGGAGATACGGCCGGCCTGATCCGGCGGCTCCAGACCTATATCCCAGGGGACAGATCCCCTGAGCGCGAGGAAAAACATGCGGCCGGAAAAGGCAGGCACAACGTGTCCTTATGGGATATGCGCTCCCTCATCGCGGGCATGGACAGCCTGACTGAAGGCCAAATATTCCGCCGGATCTGCGAACATGCCCATGCCCTGAATCCGGACGCATACGTGATCGTCACCGGGTATGATTCCGCGAAAAAGACAATCTGCATCAGAAGCGACCGGGGTTTTCAAAAACACGCCGGCACCATCGGGAAATGGATGGGCAGGGACATCCGCCGAATCATCTTGGACAGGAAGGATATGACGCCCGGTGAATGGAAGTCGTACCATTCGAAAAAACTGACTCCCTATAGGGGCGGGCTGTACGATCTGTGCGGGAGAAAATTCTCCAAAAACGCCTGCCGGGCCGTTCAGAAAGCATTGGACATTGAACGCATCTATTCCATGGGATTTACAGAAAAGGGCCGTGTGTTCGGAGGTCTTGCCCTTTTTCTGAAACACGGCGCTGCCCTCCGGCAAGGGGAGCAGATCGAAGTCATCGCAAACCACGCCTCCGCCCTCCTCTACCGGAGTCGCGTGGAATCGGAAATCCGGCTCAGCGAGAAGAAATACCGGCAGATCGTGGAAATGGCACATGAGGGGATACTGGCGACGGACGCGGATTTCTGCGTGACCTATGTCAACCGCCGGATGGCCGGGCTTCTGGGCTACCGGACGGAGGAGATGACGGGCCGCTGCGTCCTGGATTTCATTCTCCCGGACGACCGCCCTGAAGCCAGAAAATGCATGTCGCGGAGGCGCAGGGGCGTCTCGGAACGGTACGACCGCCGCATGATGGCCAGAAACGGAGCCATCGTCTGGATGCGTATCTCCGTCCGGCCGCTTCTGGATGAAGACAAAAAATTCTCCGGCTCCATTTCCATGATCTCCGACATCACGGAACGGAAAATGGCGGAGGAATCCCTGATCCGGAGTGAAAAGAAATTCAAGGAACTCTTCAGGACTCAGATCCAGGGCATCATCCATCAGGACAGGGAAGGCCGTATCGTGGACTGCAATCCGGCTGCGGAACGGATCCTCGGATTGTCGAAAAAACGGATGCTGGGCAACACCCTGGACGGTTTGAGCCGGGAAGTTCTGCAGGAGGACGGCACCCCGTTCCGGAAGGAAGCTTCCCCCTCCCTGATCGCACTCCGGACGAAAAGGGAAGTCACCAACGTGGTCATGGGCATCCGCAGAGGGAAGCAGAAACAAACGCGATGGATCGTCATCCATTGTGTCCCCCAGTTTCTGGCCGGTGGAAAGAGCCCTTCGGGCGTCTATTCCACATTCGAAGATGCGACGGAACGCATCCGGTCGGAGATCCTGCTCCGGGAAAGCGAACGCCGTTTCCGCATGATCGTGGAAAATGTGAATGACGGTTTTTACATCCATGATTTTCACGGCAACATCCTGGACTGCAACGAAAATTCCTGCCAGATTTTGGGCTATTCGCGGGATGAATTGATCGGCTCCCATCTGAGGGACATCGACAGCCCGGAAAATACGGCCCTCATGCCGAAACGGATGGCCCATCTGATCAGGCACGGCAGGCTGGTATTTGACGGCGAACACATGCACAAGGATGGAACCCGAATCCCCGTCTCGGTGAGCGCCAGGCTGGTTTCCCGGGAAGGCCGGGGAAGGGTTCAGAGCTTCGTCAGAGACATCACGGAACGGAAGAAGGCGGAGCAGGCGCTGAGGGACAGCGAGGAACGGTTCCAGCTTTTCATGGAGCATTTCCCGGGGTTGGCCTACATCAAGGATACCGATACGCGCGCGCTTTACGCCAACAAGGGATTCTGGACCTATCTGAAAATCCCGCCTTCGGACGTCGTCGGCAAAACAAATCAGGAGATCTTCCCCGCAGCCTTTGCGGATCCGATGACCGCAGACGACCTCAGGATTCTGGCATCAGGCCGTTGCGAAGAAATCGAGGAGCATCATCAGGGCCAGATCTGGTCCAGCCATAAATTCACCATCCCCCGCGAAGGCCGTACCCCGCTTTTAGGCGGATTCACGCTGAACATCACAGACCGGAAGAAAACCGAGGAAGCGCTGCGCGTCAGCGAGAGGCAGTTGCGGGCGTCGCTCGAAAATACACCCTATGTGGCCGTGCAGTGGTACGACGAACAGGGCCGCGTCTGTTACTGGAATCCGGCGTCTGAGGCCCTGTACGGCTGGAAATCCGGGGAAGCCGCGGGAAAAACACTGGAAAAGCTGATCCTGACACAGGAGGAGGCATCCGTTTTTCTCTGCACCCTGCAGCAGGTGGCCGAGACAGGGAAACCCTGCGGCCCTTTTGAAACCCCCGTTCGCCGGCGCGACGGCACCAGAGGCCTCGTGTTGTCCACGATCTTCGAGATCCCCTCCGGCGGCGAGAGGCCTCTGTTCGCCTGCATGGACGTGGACATCACGGACCGCAAACACACCGAGGAGGCGCTCAGGCAGAGCAACCGGAAGCTCGAAAGCATCTTCCGCTCCGCGCCCATCGGAATCGGCCTGGTTTCCAACCGCGTCCTCCTTCAGGTGAACGAGCGGATCTGCGCCATAACCGGTTATGCCCGCGAGGAACTCATCGGCCGGAACGCCAGAATGCTCTACCCGACAGAAGAGGATTTTGAATACGTCGGACGGGAAAAATACGCGCAGATCCGCGAACGCGGCATCGGCGCAGTGGAGACGCGCTGGCTCCGGAAGAACGGGGAAATCATCGATATCTGGCTCAGCTCCACACCCCTCAATCCCAAGGACCTCTCCGAAGGCGTCACCTTCACGGCCCTGGATATCACCGAACGGAAACTGAGCGACGAACAGATCCGGACGTCGCTGCGCGAAAAGGACATCCTGCTGAAGGAGGTTCATCACAGGGTTAAAAATAACCTCCAGGTGATCATCAGCCTTCTGAACCTCCAGTCCCACAGGATCGGGGATGAACAGATCCAGTCCATGTTCAAGGAAAGCAAGAGCCGGATCCGGTCCATCGCCCTGGTCCATGAAAAGCTCTACCAGTCCGGCGATTTTTCCAAAATCAAGTTCCGGGAATATATCCAGACGCTGGCTCAGGAATTGTTCAGCGTGTACAACCTGTCGGATCAGGTCAGCCTGAAGCTGGACATCGCGGATCTTTCCGTGAGCCTGGATACGGCCATCCCGCTCGGCATCGTGCTGAACGAGCTGTTGACGAATGCGATCAAGCACGGATTCGAGTCGGATGGATCCGGGACCATAACGGTCAGCATCCGCCCGTCTGCCGCTCCGTTCTTCGAACTCAGGGTCGGCAACAACGGAATCCCGCTTCCGGAAGAGATCGATTTCGGCAGGACCGAAACGCTGGGGCTGCAGCTGGTGAAAATCCTGGTCGAGGATCAATTGGGAGGGGGCGCGACCATTAAAAGAAACGGCGGAACGACGTTCATCATCCGGTTCAGGGGACAGGAATGAGGGGGATTGCCCTCCCGTTTCATCCGTTGGCCTTACTTTTTACTTGCATCGCGCAAGAAAAGATCGTATCATGAACAAGCGCATGCGGGTCCGGGATTGCAGATGCATCCCGGAGGCAGAACCAATGGTCGGGCCGCCATGGTGCAGGGAATGACACAGGACGGCCTTTTTTATTTGGAAGGGCGCGGATGAACATGAAACGGATTTCTCTTTTTCTCCTGCCCATCCTGATCATATCCGCAGCAGGTCTGATTCTTTTCGGCATGCTGCAGATCCGGAACGAGCAGGAAAAAATGACGGACGATCTTCGAAGAAAGTCCAAGACCGTCGCAGAAAGCATCGCCGCCTCGTCGCGCAGCTTGTTTCTCAGATACGACGAGCGGGAAGCCGTCCGGCTGGTGGAGACCTTCCAGCAGCGCGAAAGGCTTCAGGGATGCGTCCTCTATGACAGCACGGGCCGGCTCCTGGTCATGACCGACCGGATTGAGGGATGGCAGAAGACTCCGAAGCCCTATCTCCAGGACGTCCTGACCGGAAAAGATCCGTTCACAGGGATGATGCCGTTCGACGATCGGACGGCGCATGTTTATTCCATGCCCGTTCTGGACGATGCAAAGGCCGTCATCGGCATCGTGGAAATCGTCTATGACACGTCTTATCTGTATCCCATTCTGGCCTCGTCCTGGAGGCGCCTCGCCATCCTGCTGGCCATCATGGTGGTCTGCATCGTTGCGACCATGCTCCTGATCCAGCACCGGCTCTTCACGCTCCCCATCCGGAACCTGACCGATTGGTTCGCCCGTTTCCAAAAAGGGGAAATCGACGGCGGCCATCCGATCGCCGGCACGGACGAGCTCGGGAAGCTGGCCAGGGAGGTGGAACAGGTGGCCCTGAGCCTCCGGGTTGCCAGGAAATCCATGTCCAAGGAAGCCGACATCCGGCTGAAAAAGGAAGACCGCTGGACCGAGGCCAGGCTGCGGAATCTCATCCATGCCAAGCTGGGGATCAATACTTTTTTCGTTGTATCCAACCGCGAGCCTTTCGTCCATGTGATGGATCCTCGCACGAAAAAGCCCCGTTGCGTCCGGCCGGCAAGCGGCGTGGTGACGGCCATCGATCCCATCCTGAGGGCGAGCGGCGGGACATGGATCGCCCACGGGAGCGGCGAAGCGGACCGGCAATTCGTCAATTCCAGGAACAAGCTCGGGGTGCCGCCTGGGGAAGACCGTTACATCTTGAGACGGGTCTGGCTGTCCAAGCATGAGGAGGACGGGTATTATTACGGTTTTTCCAACGAGGGGATCTGGCCGTTATGCCACATGACCCATACGCGGCCCATCTTCAGGGATG
>JAFGEX010000059.1 GCA_016931355.1 bacterium | reverse complement strand
CCCAACGGCTACCTGCATATCGGCCACGCCAAGTCCATCTGCCTGAATTTCGGCATGGCTCTGGAGAATCGGGGCACCTGCCATCTGCGCTTCGACGACACGAATCCGGAGAAGGAAGAGCAGGAGTACGTTGATTCCATCATGAAGGACATTCGATGGCTGGGCTTCGACTGGGGGAAGCACCTGTACTATGCGTCCGATTATTTCGAAAAAATGTACGAATATGCGGAGCAGCTCGTCCTGAAGGGAAAGGCGTACGTTGACGACCTCACTGCGGAACAAATCCGGGAATACCGGGGAACGCTGACCCAACCGGGCCGCGAAAGCCCATTCCGGAACCGCAGCATGGAAGAGAACCTGGACCTGTTCCGGCGCATGCGCGCAGGCGAATTCCCGGATGGGTCGCGCGTGCTTCGCGCCAAAATAGACATGGCGTCCCCAAACCTCAATATGCGCGACCCGGTCATGTACCGCATCCTCCACTCTTCCCATCACCGGACAAAAGACACCTGGTGCATCTACCCTATGTACGACTGGGCTCACGGGCTGGAGGATTCCATCGAGCGCATCACCCATTCCATCTGCACGTTGGAATTCGAGGATCACAGGCCCCTGTACGACTGGTTCCTGGACCAGCTTGGCGCCTATCACCCCCAGCAAATCGAGTTCGCGAGGCTCAACCTCAGTTATACGGTCATGAGCAAGCGCAGGCTGCTGCAGCTGGTGGAGGAAAAACGGGTCAGCGGATGGGACGATCCCCGGATGCCCACGCTTTCCGGCATGCGCCGCCGGGGCTACACGCCCGAAGCCATCCGGACATTCGCGGAGCGCATCGGCGTGGCCAAGCGGGAAGGCACGGTTGATATGGAGCTGCTGGAATTCTGCGTGCGCGAGGACCTGAACAGGCGAAGCCCGCGCGTCATGGCCGTTCTGGATCCGCTGAAGGTGACGCTCACGAATTATCCGGAAGGCAAGACCGAGGAACTGGACTGCGTGAACAATCCCGAGGATCCGGGAGCAGGCACGCGCAAGGTCCCGTTCAGCCGCGTGCTTTACATCGAGAGGGAGGATTTCCGCATCGATCCTCCCAAGAAATTTTTCAGGCTGGCGCCCGGCCGCGAGGTGCGGCTGCGCTACGCCTATTTCATCACCTGCACGGACGTGATCCGCGATACAGCCACGGGCAAGATCACGGAACTGCTCTGCACCTTTGATCCTGAGTCCCGCGGTGGAGACGCAGCGGACGGCCGCAAGGTCAAGGCAACCCTGCACTGGGTCTCCGCCTCCCATGCGGTCCCAATCGAGGTGCGGCTCTACGACCGCCTGTTCTCCGTGCCGGATCCGTCGGCTTCAGGGGATTTCCGGGATCATCTGAATCCGGAATCCCTGTCTGTGGTCCGCGCCCAGGCTGAGCCTTTTCTGGCAGGCGCGAAGTCCGGAGCATTCTTTCAATTCGAACGCAAGGGGTATTTCTGCGCGGATCCAGATTCCAGGCCGGATACGCCTGTATTCAACAGGACCGCGACGCTGAGGGATACCTGGGCGAAAATCGAAAAAAAAGGCTGAATAGAGCTCTCCCCTCCCTCCGTCCCGCCGGCCGGTAGTAAAAAGGGAAACCCTGCACAGATCTATTGTTGGTTTTAAGGAAAAGGCCGGAAACGCGGCGCCGGGTCCGGCAGCTATGCCTTGACCGGTATGAAAAGCGAAGCCCTGAAGCCTGAGGGTGCCTCACAGCTCAGATCGAGCCATCCCCCGAGGGACTTGAGCGTCCGGGACGCAGCCGTAAAGCCGTATCCCGCTTCGATCTGATCATCCACAAGGTAAAAACCCTTTTCATCCAGGCTGAGCACCGGTACTTTCTCCACCGGTTCCTTCTGCTCGAGTCCGATGTTCAGGAAAGGATACGCCTGATTCTCTGCAGGGATGAAGACCTGCAATGATTCCGGAACCGGACCCTGTGAAATGGACGCATGGAAGGTGCCGCTCCCACCGTTGATTTCAACGGCGTTGTAGATGATGTTAAGAAGGCTCTGCGTGATGTCGCCGATCTTCCCGGATACGATCACCCCGTCCTCGTTCTTGTCCGCCTGGAAATGAACGACTTTGAAGGGATCATTCTGCACCAGATCTTCAATGGCTTCCAGAAAATCGTTGGCCGGAATGGCGCCTGTCGCATAGGCCAGATCGCTGCCGTATTCCTGTATCCGCTTCAACACACGCGTTTCAGGATCCGGAGCCTCCTTCTTCGCAGGGGCGCCCGGTTCCTGCCCTGAAGCGAGGGATCCGACGGATGCCGGAGGGATGAGGTTCTTGATGAGATTCTGATACAATCCGGTGAGTTTGCGGTAATATTTGAGCTGAAGGAGGTTTTCGACGCGAGTCGAAATTTCCACGAGCTTGAAGGGTTTGGTGATGTAATCCACAGCTCCGAGTTCGAAACCGCGGACCTTGTCCTCCGCATCCGTCTTGGCTGTGAGAAAGACGACGGGGATGTCCTTGGTCTCCTCTTCGGCCTTGAGCAGTTCGCAGACCTCGTACCCGTCGGTGCCCGGCATCATGACATCCAGGAGAATCAGGTCGGGTTTGTACTGTATAGCCGACTTGAACCCCTCGAATCCGTCCTCGGCCGTAATCACCTTGTACCCCTGCTTTTCCAGATAATGCATGAGCAGACGGATGTTGGCCGGCGTGTCGTCCACCGTTAGGATCGTCATCCGCTCGGGTTTCATGAGGCACCCACCCGCTTGTATTCCTCCAGCAGGGTTTTCTGGAATTCCTCCAGTTTGGTCCAGTCCGCTTCCTGTCCGGCCTTTTCGATGGACGCGCCGATGGCTGTAAACTGCGGGAATCCGTAGGACCCGCCCGTGCCCTTCAGGGAATGCCCGAATCGCGTCACCTCGGAAAGGTTCTTGTTGGTCATGTCCTCCTTGAACTGCTCCAAACGCTGCCCGAGATCGGAGATGAAGAAGCGCGCCAGTTCGGCCATCATGGGATCTTCCTCGACCTCTGCTTCCTTGACCGGCGCCGCCACCGCCTCTTTTTCCACGACTTCAGCGATGCCCTCGTCCACGCGTATGGTCTTCATGTATTTGTTCAGCATCTTTTCGAGTTTATCCCGGTTGACCGGCTTGGACAGGTAATCGTCGCATCCCGCCTTCAAGGTCTTGTCCCGGTGTTCCTTCATGGCATGCGCGGTGAGCGCGATAATCTTCAGATCCCTGTATTTCTCCTGGGCCCTGATCTTCTTCGTCGCCGTGAAACCGTCCATCACAGGCATTTCCATGTCCATGAGGATGATGTCATAGGACTGTTTCTCGAGCTGCTCCAGAACCTCCTGTCCGGTTTTGGCCAAATCCACCCGGTATCCGAGCCTGCTCAAAATATGCCGCATGAGCTTCTGCCCGGAGGGATCGTCTTCGGCCAGCAGGATGCGGCCCTTGCCCTGATCGATTTTCTTCGTAACCTTCGGTTTTTCGATGGTTTTCTTGGATACGAGCTGGTTCAACTGCCTGAGCAGCGTCTCGGGAGTTTCTTCGGTTTTCTGCAGAAGCAGCTCGTAATGCTGGCTGAGCCGGTTCCGGTCCGCTGACGTCAACTGCTTGCCGGTGTAAATAATCACGGGGATGTTGCGGGTTTCCTCCGAACTCTTGAGTTTGGCCAGGACGTCAAATCCGTCCACACCGGGCATGAGCAGATCGAGAATCACAAGAGCGATGTTGCTGCTCCGTTCGATGTAATCAATGGCCGGTCTGCCGTTGTCGAACGTTTTGACCTTCACACCCTGCTTGGACAGGAGCCTCTCAAAAAGGACCAGAACCGTCTTGTCGTCATCCACGATCAGCACTTCCTTGTCGCGGCCTTCGGGGATGCCGATGGACCGGTGCAGGGTTTCCAGAATGGCCTTTTCCTTGGCCGGTTTTTCGACGTATTCGACTGCGCCCAGGCTGAAGGCCTTCTTCTGATTGGAAAGAACCGAACAGACGATGACGGGGATGTTGCGTGTCAGGGAGCCCGATTTAAGGGCGCGCAGAACTTCCCAGCCGTCCATCTTGCCGGGGAGCAGGATCTCCAGAATGATCGCGTGTGGTCTGAAGAACTTCGCCTTGAGCAGTCCGTCTTCCCCGTGATTGGCGGATTCGACGCGGTATCCGTCCTTCTCGAGGTATTTCCGGAGCAGCGCCGTGGTGCTTGCGTTGTCCTCTATGATCAGCACCATGGGATGCTTCTTATCGCCTTTCTCCTTCTTGATGGGATGCTTGGAAATTTCGCTGACAATGCTGGAAGCCGCTTCCTCCTCCATGGAGATCTGTTGTTCCTCGAGCGACAGCTCAGGCGCGGGAGCCTCAACCGCTTCCCGGGGTCTTCTGATGAATTCGAAAAGCTTGACCGGGATGGAGAATGAAAAGGTGCTCCCCTTTCCATGCTCGGATTCGAACCAGATTTTACCGCCCAGGAGTTCGACCATTTCCTTGCACAGGGTGAGGCCGAGCCCCGTGCCTCCGAAACGCCGGGTGATCGATGCGTCCGCCTGGCTGAATTTTTCAAAAATAAGATGGAATTTATCCTTGGGTATGCCGACCCCGGTGTCGCGGACATGAGCGGTGAGGATGCCGGACTTGTTTTTCTCCTTCTCCTCCACGATCATCTCAAGCTTCACGGAGCCTTCCTGGGTGAATTTGACCGCATTTCCCAGCAGGTTGACGAGGATCTGCCTGATCTTCAGGCGGTCGCATTCCATGTGCGGAAGCTCCTTGGGATCTGTCTCGACTTCGAACGTCAATCCCTTGTCCAGCACGCGCGGCCGCATGAGCTGGGTCACGTTTTCCACCAGTTCCTGGAGGTCAAAATCGATCATCTCGACTTCCATGCGGCCCGTCTCGACCTTGGCCAGATCCAGAATCTGATTGATGATGTGGAGCAGTTCCTCCCCGTTGAGCTTGATGGTCCGGACAAAATCGGAGAGTTCCTGCGGCAGTTCTTCCTGGAGCAGAAGGTCTGAGAATCCGATGATGCTGTTCATCGGGGTCCGGATTTCATGGCTCATGTTGGCCAAAAATTCGCTCTTGGCGCGGCTGGCCGCCTGGGCGAGTTCCTTGTTCTTCTTTTCGCTTTCATACAGGGTCGCGTTTTCCAGCGCCATGGCCACCTGGTCGACCAGGGTTTTCATCATGGCAATGTCTTTTTCATCAAAGTCAAAGGGCTTGTTGCTCGCCAGATAGAGCACGCCGAGCAGCCGCTCGCCCTTCTTCATGGGGACGACGAGTTCGGACTCGGATTCCGGTATCACAGGCTTGAAATCGGGCTCGGATTTCATGTTCCGCAGCACCACCACATTGCCCGTGCCGACGGCACGCCCCACAATGCCGTAATCGAGCGCATTCCGGTACTCATGAGGAACCAGATGGCTGAAGGCGCCGGCCTGCACCTGGAGGAAAAGGTCCTTCTTCTGCTCGTCATACAGCAGCAGCATCACCTGGGCATGCTTGTATTCCGAGGATATCGAATCCACGGCCAGCTTGCTGAGCTCCTCGATGTCGAGCGTGGAGGAGGCTTTCTTGGAGACCTCGTTGATGAGTGAGAGCTGGCGCGTTCGCCTCCGCTCCTCCTGCATGAGCCGGGCGTTCTCGAAT
>JAFGEX010000058.1 GCA_016931355.1 bacterium | reverse complement strand
TGACCGTTTCGCCGCCGAGCAATTTGGCGATTTCCAGGACCCGGTCCTCGCCGGCTAGCGTCCGGACGCGGGTGAAGGAACGACTGCCTTCCACGCGTTTCTCCACCGCAAAATGGCGGTCTCCCAGGGAGGCGATCTGCGGAAGATGGGTGATGCAGATCACCTGATGATCCTGCGAGACGGCCTTGAGGTTGATGCCCACGACCCGTGCGATACGCCCGGATATGCCTGTGTCGATTTCGTCGAACACGAGCACCGGCACGGCATCCGCACGGGCCAGGACGGTTTTCAATGCCAGCATGATGCGGGAGATCTCTCCGCCTGAGGCCACATTCGCCAGCGGCCTGGGTTCCTCTCCGGGATTGACGGTGATCAGGAACTCGGCCAGGTCCATGCCCTTGTGGGAGGCTGCCAGAGATTCGCCATCCAGCCTGACAGGGCCTTTTTCATCCCTGCGAAGCCCGAATCGGACCTGGAACAGCCCCTGCGAAAACCCCAGTTGGCTCAGGGCGGACTTGAGCGCCTTCTCCAGCAATGCGGCTGTTTCCTTTCTTCTTTCCGAAAGCATCCTGCACAGTTCCGTAAAAGCCTTGCGTTCAGCTTCGAGATTGACCTCCACTCCGGATATGTCTTGGTCCGCATGGTCCAGTTGCGTCAGCTCCACCCTGGCGCTCTCCCACGCCTTCAGGACTTCGGCCATGGATCCGCCGTATTTTTTCTTCAGCAGGCTGAATTTGCCCAGCCGGTCCCTGATTTCCTCAAGCCGTTCCGGATTGAATTCCAGCCCGGATACAAGGGATTGGAATCCCTTGACGAGTTCCTGTATGGTGATGCGCATGGAGGCGCAATCCTCAGCCCATCTGGGAAAACGGGGATCCACGTCCCTGAGGTCGGAAAGAGAGGTTTCGGCCTGATGCAGCCTTTCCATTGCGGAGCCCTGGCCCTCGTACAGGCTCTCGGAAAGCATTTGGGCCGTGTTGAGGAGTTTCTCCCTGCTGTTCATCCGTTTTTCTTCGTGGATGAGATCCTCTTCCTCGCCCGGTGCAGGGTGGACGAGATCGAATTCCCGGACACGGAAGGCCAGAAGGTCGCGCCGTTCCGACAGATTTTTCTGCCGCGCCAGAAGGGATTCGAGTTCCCGCTCAAGGGCTTTGAGACTTTTATGGGATTCCGAAACCTGCCTGATCAGATGCGCGTCCACACCGTAGGAATCGATGGTGTCCAGATGCCGCTCCGGCCTGAGCAGGGCCTGATGGTCGTGCTGGCCGTGGAGATCCACCAGGTTGTCCCCCAGGTCCGAAAACACGGACAGGGACACGGGCGAATCGTTCAGAAAACAACGGGTCCTGCCGTTTGCGTGCACCTCCCTGCGCAGCAGCAGGCCGCTGTCCAGGTCCAGGTCCTCGAAACGCGACAGTCTTTCCCCAAGCCCGCCGGGAATTTCGAAAAATCCTTCGACCACTGCGAGGGATTCGCCGGAACGGATGACATCCGGTTTGGCCCTGTCGCCGAGTAAAAGCCCCAGCGCATCCACGATGATCGATTTGCCCGCTCCTGTTTCACCTGTCAGGATGTTGAGTCCGGGACCGAACTCAATGGCCAGTTCGCCGATCAGGGCATAATTTTTTATGTTCAGGTTTTTCAGCATCTGCACAGTTCGAACCGATTGCAGCCACAGAGGCCGGCCGGTCAACGGACCAGGGCGGCCTTGGCTGACCGGGTCTCCCCGGATTCCGTCTGCGCCACGATCAGGTAAACGCCTCCCGGTACCGGTTTTCCGTCTTCATCCCTGCCGTCCCAGGACAGGCGCCTGCCGTGCACCAGGCGGTTTTCGTATTTGCGCACCAGGAATCCGTCCGCTGAGAAAACGGCCAGCGTCACATTTTCGGATAGATCGTCCACTACGAGTTCCCCGTGCCTGGCCGGCAGGAACGGATTAGGATAAATCCTCAGTTCCTTCGGCACGGCGAGAGGCGATGAATAGGGCGTCTGGAGCCTGGAAACCCCGGCATCAGTCCCGATATACAGATACCCGCTCCCGGAATCCAGGGCCAGGCTGAGCACCTTGTTCGAAACAAGCCCGCTGTTCTCCGCCTGATAATGAGTCCAGGTGTAATCTTCGCTGCTGCGGAAGCTCAGGCCCGCGTCATGCCCCACCCAGATGTTGTTCTCCCCGTCCACCAGGATGTCGTTGATGGCATCCGAGGGAAGGTAAATCCGCCACTCCAGGCTGTTGCCGTACCAGTAGTGAAGGCCTTCCCGGGTGCCGATCCACATGGTCCCGTCGCGGTCCACGGCAAGGGCCGTCACCTGATTGGATTTCAGGCCGTCGGATTCTGCAAGGGTCCAGACCGGCGCATCGTCCTGCTTGTCCCAGGGCGTTCCGCCGTCATCCAGCACGATGACGCCTATCCCGTTGTTATCATAACTGCCGAACCATTTTCTGCCCTCCGCATCCACTGCGATGCGCCTCAGGCTGTTGATGGGGATGCCGTCCTCCTGCCCGAAATACGTCCACACCGAATCCCGCGACAGCGCGATCAGGGGCAGATTTGTCCTGGACTCATAGTTCAATATCCATAATGTTCCGTACGGATCCAGGGCCATGTCTGAAACCACGGCATAATCGGGGTATCGTTCAATCCCCGCCAGGTAACCGTTGACGGCATTGAAAAATTGTACCGTGCCGTCCTGCCCCAGATAGACCAATCCGCCCCCGAAACAACCCAGCCATGCGTTGTTGGATCCGTCCACAAGAACCGATTTTGCCCCGTCGGACACCATTTCCGGGAGAACCGATCTGTCATAAATCGTCCAGTTTTCACCGTCAAAACAATAGAAGCCTTTCCCGAAAGCCTCCGAAGAGGCAAACCAGGCCTTGCCGTCCGGTCCGACCGCAGCGTCCGTGAAGGTGTTGCCTGCGGGCCCGGAAGGCACAAAAAACGTCCAGTCCCGGCTCTCGAGGCCGAACACGGCGATTCCATCCGCTGTCCCAACGAATAAACCGTCGCCATGCAGCAGGGCGCTGGAACCGGATCCGTCAAATCCGGGTACGGATTGCCAGGTCCCCTGACCGAAGGAAAAAACGCCGTCCGATGTGATTGCGAAAAAGCCTGTGGAATTCCCGCACAGGTCGTTGACAATCCTCTCCCCGAGGCCGGTATCCTGCCAGCCCTGCAAAGCATCCACGCGCCTGAATATTCCGGAATCGGTCCCGGCGTACAGCGTATCCCGGTGCTCTTGCAGGCAGCGGATGCCGCCGAACAGGCCGTGCTCCACTGTCTCATTCCGCCAGCTTGCCGGATCCAGAAGGTTCTTCCCTGCCAGCTGCGCATGGGCCAATCCCTCGTCCGTTGCAGCCCAGATCTCCGTTGCGGTTACCAGGATGTCCCTGACCGGGATTTCGACCTGCAGGGACGCGCCCAGCCTCCTGTACGTCTCGCGCACCTCTTGCCTCGAAATCCGGTACAGGCCTATGCCGATGTCCAGCCCCGCGAAAAGGGTGTCCCCGGAAATCTGCAGGCATTCGATGGGATGCCCCCGGAAATCATCGATCACGAACCAGGCGCCCGACCGGTAGGCCTGAATGGATCCGTCCTGCATCCCGATCCAGATCTCCCCGCGGGCCGAGCACACGGCGGTCAGGTCGTTCCCCGCCAGACCTTCGGTGTTGGTGAGCACACGGCCTGATCCGGCTGCAGGATCAAAGACCAGAACCCCGCCGGATGTGGCGCACCATATTTCCGAATCCAGCATGCACATCTGCCGGATGTCGCGGACGGATGTGAAGGTTTTCCAGACCATGGAGCCGGAAGCTGCCTGGTGCAGCGACCAGAAAAGCAGGACCACAAGTGCCCGGATTTTCAAAACGGCAGCCTCCCGGTCAGATCAGACATTTCAATGGCGGACAGGGCCGCCTGCCATCCCTTGTTTCCCTGCTTGGTCCCCGCCCTTTCAATCGCCTCTTCCAGCGTATCGCAGGTCAGCGCCCCGTACAGGGTGGGGACGCCTGTGGCGAGGCCCACCTGGGCCACTCCCTTGGTCAGTTCGGACGCGACATACTCGAAATGCACGGTGCCGCCGCGTATCACGGCTGCCAGGCAGATGACCGCGTCGTATTTCTTGCTCTGGGCCATTTTCATCGCCACGGCAGGGATCTCGAACGATCCCGGGACCCAAACGACATCCACGTTTTTGTCGTCTCCGCCGTGCCGCGAGATGCAATCCAGCGCCCCCTCGAGCAGGCGCTGCGTGATGAATTCGTTGAAGCGGCTGACCAGAATGCCGTACCGCCTTCCCTTGGCGATAAATTGTCCCTGGATGATATTGGGCATGTTCCCTCCCCTGAAAGCATTATGGTTTGTTGCCTGTGATGACCCAGTCCTTGAGGATCAGATGTCCGAGCCTGTCCCGTTTGGTTTCGAGATAGCGCGCATTGGCATGATTCGGATGGATTTCAAGCGGCACCCTCTCCACGACCTCCAGGCCGTACCCCTTCAGTCCCACGATTTTCTTCGGATTGTTGGTGAGAAGACGCAGCTTCCTCGCGCCGAGGTCGTAAAGAATCTGCGCACCGATGCCGTATTCCCGCAGATCAGGAGGGAAACCGAGCGCCGTGTTGGCATCTACCGTATCCATTCCCTGGTCCTGCAGTTCGTACGCCATCAGCTTGTTTTCCAACCCGATGCCCCTGCCCTCCTGCCTCATGTAGAGCAGAATGCCGCGCCCCTCCTTCTCTATGGCTTCCATGGATTTCTCGAGCTGTTCGCCGCAATCGCAGCGCATGGAACCCAGAACATCGCCCGTCAGGCATTCGGAATGCACCCGCACCAGAACCGGGAGATCCGGTTGAATCTCCCCTTTGACCAGGGCCAGATGATGATGCGTGTCGATCCGGCTCTCATAGAGATGCAGGATGAATTCTCCCCGACGCGTCGGCAGATGGGTGCTGACCACGCGTCGGACAAGCTTGTCATGCACGCTCCGGTACCGGATGAGGTCCCGGATGGTCATGATTTTCAGGTCGAATTTACCCGCCAGGTCCAGCAGCCTGGGCAGCCGGGCCATCTGCCCGTCCTCGTCCATGATCTCGCACAGCACTCCCGCAGGCGTAAGACCGGAAAGCCTGGCGAGGTCCACGGCCGCCTCCGTATGCCCCGCCCTGGACAGCACGCCGCCCTCTGAGGCTTTCAAGGGAAAAACATGACCCGGTCTGGCCAGGTCCTCCGGTTTGGATCGCGGGTCAATTAAAACGCGTATCGTCTCCGCCCTGTCGTGTGCGGAAATGCCGGTCGTGGTGTTGCGCAACGCGTCCACGGTCACGGTGAAGGGCGTGCCCATTTTCGCCGTGTTGTTCACGACCATGGGGTGGAGATCCAGCGCATCCAGGCGTTCCTGCGTCATGGAAACGCAGATCAGGCCGCGCCCGTGCTTGGCCATGAAATTGACCGGATCCGCGGTGATGCCTTCAGCGGCGCAGATGAAATCCCCCTCGTTTTCACGATCCTCATCATCCACCACGATGAGCACCTTTCCGTTCCGGAAATCCGCGATGGCTTCCGGTATGCTGCAAAAAGGGCCCGGTGTCAAGTCAGGTCTCCCTGTGTTTCCCAATCGCGCCTGCGAATGCGGGATGCGTCGCGGGAAAAAGCGCGCTCTCCCCCGGACAGGATTTTCTCCACGTATTTCCCCAGCAGGTCTGTTTCGATGTTCATCCTGCATCCCTCCCGGGCAAGCCCCAGCGTGGTTGTTTCCAGGGTGTGCGGGATCAGGGCAACCTGAAAACGGGCTTTTTCCACCCCAAACACGGTCAGGCTCACGCCGTCGAGCGCAACAGAACCTTTTTCCACCATGTAACGGATCATGGAGGAATCCGCACGCACGGTGAAAATCCGCGAAACGCCGTCCCTTTGAATGCGGGAGAGAATCCCTGTGCCGTCCACGTGTCCGGTGATCCAGTGGCCCCCCAGCCGGTCTCCCATGCGCAACGCTCTTTCCAGGTTAACCGCGCATCCTGCCTTGAAATCCGGTATCGCGGTCCTCTCAAGCGTTTCCCGCACGGCCGCGGCTTCAAAACCATTTTTCGAAAGCTTCTCAACGGTCAGGCAGACCCCGTTGACAGCCACGGAATCATCGGGCTTCAGATCCGGCAGCACCTTTTGCGCCTCAATCTGCATCCTCACGCCGCCCTGCAGACGGCGCAGGCAGCGGACCGTTCCTCTTTCCTCGATGATGCCGGTGAACATGTCAGAGATTCCCTTCGAACATCATGTCTCCGCCGGCCCGTTTCCAGGACATGTCCCTGAACCGCAGCGCATCTCCCGGACTGCGCATCCCGGGGAGTTCAAAGGCCGGAATGCCGCGTCCAAAAATACGCGGCGCAATGAAACACACGATCCTGTCCGCCAGGCCTTCCCTGATGAAGGAGGAAAAGACGCGCCTCCCGCCCTCGACCAGCAAGGACTGAATCCCCTTCCGGACGCACAGCCGGCATAGGGTCGGGAGATGCACCCGGCCGCCTGCAGACCGGACCCGCCAAACCTGGCACCCGGTTGCCCTGATTTCCGCGATGCGCCTCGCTGAGGCGAGGTCCGTGGTGACGATGATCGTATTCCCGTGATCCGGAAGGGAAAGCAACCGGGATTTCAGGGGAATGCGGAGCCTGCTGTCCAGAACCATTCGTTTGACCGGAAATCCACCGGGCAATCGAACCGTCAACTCCGGATCATCGGCCAGCACAGTGCCGAGGCCCACAAGCACGGCATCATGGTCCCTTCTCATGCCGTGAACCCGCTTCCTGGACTCAGGACCGGTGATCGGGACGGGCTTTCCTTTTCGGAATGCGATGAGACCGTCCAGCGTCTGCGCGATTTTCAGTGTCACGAAAGGCTCATGCCGTGTGACCGCCTTGATGAATCCTTCATTCAAACGAATGCATTCCTGTTCGCACACGCCTGTTGTGACCGAAACGCCGTGATGCCGAAGCTGCCCGAAACCCCGTCCCGAAACAAGCGGATGGGGATCGACGATGCCTGCCACCACCCTGCCGATGCCTGCCCGGATGATCGCTTCCGTGCACGGCGGCGTCTTCCCGTGATGCACGCATGGCTCCAGGTTCACATAAAGCGTGGCCCCCCGGCTTCTGTCAAGGCCGAGGCCCGCAAGGGCATCGGCCTCGGCATGGGGGCCGCCGTAATTTCTGTGAAAGCCAGACGAAACAATAGTCCCCTTCTTGACAATGACCGCCCCGACACGCGGATTCGGGGATACCCTGCCCGATCCCCTGCGTGCGAGCCGGATGGCCTGTCTCATGAATCGTTCATCATTCATCAAAAAAAATGCCCCAAAAAGCTGAGCCTTTCAGGGCAATCCCTCTGAGATGTAAAAGCCAGGATGTGTTATTCTTCTTCTTTCATCCGGACTTTAACCGTCGGCACCAGAATTTCACTGGTTCAACCCCAATAAATACAAGGAGTACGCGGGCTATCACCGCCGGTCAGGAATTGCACCTTGCCCTGAAGAGAACGGCAAGAATTTACACAAACTTTAATAGGATGTCAAGGCTTATTTTTATATCGTTATTAGTAAAAAGTAACTAAAAATAGTATTCTTTTGAAAAATTTTACTAAATATGGTGATTTTTTGCTTGACTTTTAAATCAGAGGATTGTATGTTTAGTTCGTCCTAACCGATTCTGGCCTTCAATCAGAATAGAGAGACCTTCCATGCCCGACGCAATGAAAAATTCCCCGACGAGCCCATCCGGCTTACCCAAGGACGACCTGTTCGCAGTGGATGGAAACGGCCACGATGTCATCCAGGAAACGCTGCCGGCCGATGATCCTGCAGACAGGAGTCCGACGGAAAAACCTTCGGAACAAAATACGAAACCGGAAAAAGGACAGAAAGCAGGCCGGACGGATGCCAACCAAACGGCCATCTCCCTGAGTGAAAATGCCCTGAAGGTTCTGAAGAGGCGCTACCTCAAAAAAAACGACAAGGGAGAAATCGTTGAGACTCCCGTGGAATTGTTCAGGCGCGTCGCGCGTTTCGTCGCCTCAGCCGACCTCATCTACGATAAAAATGCGGATGTCGCCGGGACCGAAGAGGCCTTCTTCTTGATGATGGCCAACCAGGAATTCATGCCGAATTCCCCGACATTGATGAACGCGGGCCGGGAACTCGGACAGCTCTCCGCCTGTTTCGTTCTGCCCGTAGAGGATTCCATGGAATCCATATTCGAGGCGGTCAAGTACACGGCCCTGATCCATAAATCAGGAGGCGGGACCGGCTTCTCCTTTTCGAGAATCAGGCCGAAAAACGACATCGTCCAGTCCACGCGGGGAATCGCCTCGGGACCGATTTCGTTCATGCATGTTTTTGATGAAGCGACCGAAACCGTCAAACAGGGCGGCACCCGCCGCGGCGCGAACATGGCGATACTCCGCGTGGATCATCCGGATATCCTGGATTTCATTCACGCCAAGGAGGACGACGAAAAACTCAACAACTTCAACATCTCCGTCGCAGTGACGGAAGCCTTCTGGAAGGCCCTTCAGGAAAAAACACAGTACGATCTGGTCAATCCGTACGACAAGCAGAAGACCGGTTCGCTGGATGCCGGGGAAGTTTTCGGGAAAATCGTTCACCATGCCTGGCAGAACGGGGATCCGGGAATCATTTTCATCGACCGCATGAACCGCGAAAATCCCACTCCACTGCTGGGCGAAATCGAATCCACGAATCCCTGCGGCGAACAACCCCTGCTTCCCTATGAATCCTGCAATCTCGGCTCCATCAATCTCGCCAGGATGACACGAACGAACAACGGCAAAACGGAAATCGATTTCGACCGGCTGCTGGAAACCGTGCAAACCGCCGTTCATTTCCTGGACAACGTCATCGACGTGAACCGGTACCCGCTGCCCCAGATCGAAACGATGACCCGCAAGACCCGGAAAATCGGGCTCGGCATCATGGGTTTCGCAGATCTGTTG
>JAFGEX010000006.1 GCA_016931355.1 bacterium | reverse complement strand
TTCCGCGTTCAGGGGCTGATCATGCGGGGAGACCTGGATCCCTGTGCCGTATTCCGGACATGGAAATGGCTTCGCAGGATCCGTGCGGATGTGCTGGTCACCAACATGGACAAGGAACTCCGTTTCGGGGGATTGGCCGCCAGGCTTGCAGGGATACGCTGCATCGTCCCCAGACGGGGCATCGACTACCCGCTCAAGAACACCTGGATGTACCGCCTCTCCTATACCCGCATCGCGGCGCGTATCGTGGCCAATTCGGAAGCCACCAAGCGGGCCCTGCTGAAAAACAGCCCCTGGCTTTCCGAAGACCGCATCCGCGTGATTTACAATGGCATCGACCCGCGTCCCTTCAAAAAGGCGGATCCCCTCTTTTATCGGAAAAAAGCCGGCTTTAGGGCCGGGGACATCGTTTTTGGATTCGTGGGGCAGCTCGATGAACGCAAGGGCGTGGACAACCTGGTCGAAGCCTTCCGCCATTTCGGACCGTCCCATCCTTCAAGCCGCCTTCTGATCGTGGGTAAGGGTCCGCTGGAATCCGTCTTGAAAAAGAAGTGCCTCGGTATCGGGCGGCAGGTTTTCTTCTCCGGATACGTCGAGAATATCGAACAGGTGATGAAATCCCTGGATGTTCTTCTGCTGCCTTCGCTCTGGGAAGGGTTCGGGATCGTTCTGATCGAAGCCATGGCAGCGGGCAAACCGGTGATCGCCACACGTGTCAGCAACATTCCTGAAATCGTGTCTCACGGCAGGGATGGATTCCTGGTGCCGCCCAGGGATCCTTCGGCGATCTGCCGGTATATGGATGTCCTGTACCATGATTCCGGATTGCGAAAGAGGATGGGTTCGGCAGGTGTCCGCAAAGTGGGGGCACACTTCACGCTTGAGATCATGGCTGATGCGTACGAATCCCTGTTTAAGGAATGCATTCGCGAGCATGGAGGGTGAGGTTTGTTTTTCCGGTAGTATTTTGGTATATTATTTGCAAAGGATTGTTTGAAGATAAAAGCTCCCCGGGAGTGAGCTGCCGGCGAATCTTCGATCTGTAAAGAAAAAGATATTTGGATTCGATCGCTTACCCCGCGGCTTGCCGAATGGGGATGCGCTCTCTGTCAGATTCAAGATTTAATATGTCAAATTGCCTTGGAGGGAAAACAGCCATGTTCGTGGAACCCGGCTTTCGAAGTGAGTTCAATTTATTTATTATTAATGTCTTAATGTTCCTGATCTGTCCTTCTTCGCCGAATCATACCCTTTCGCGCCTTATCCCGTTGAGACGTTCCGACAGGAATATAAATTCGGACGAGACCGGATTGCACACGAAAGATCGAGATATTTCATTTTGAAATACAAAGGAATATCGTACTGAGATCGAACAACATGAAATGCCTTGATGTCAAAAAATGGATCCTTCCTTTTGCCATCCTCATTGCTGGGCAGGCGTTGTCCGGGGATTTTGAATCCGGCCTCCTGGCATACAAGAAAAAGAACTACAGGGAAGCGCGCAAGGTCTGGGAGGAACTGGCTGGACAGGGCGATTCCCGGTCCCAGTTGTGGCTGGGAGCCATTCACATCCTGGGCAAGGGAACATCCAAAAATTATGCAAAGGGATATGAATGGCTGATCATCGCCTCTGATTCTTACCCGCTCGAGACGCGCATGCTCATAGACATGATCTGGCCTTACCTGGATGCCCAGGAGCGGATCCTGGCGGCGAAAAGGGCTTCGAAGTGGAAAGCCTGCAACACCCGCTGGGATCAGGTTTGTCTCAACGCCTTTCAGGGAGATCCCCAGGCCCAGTACCGGGTCGGCTGCGTTTTTTTCATGAATTCAGGCCCTGTGGATTATTCGAAAGCGGCTGAGTGGTTCCATCTTGCCGCAGCGCAGGGTAATGCCCAGGCGCAGTTCAAACTGGGCCTGCTCTATGACGCAGGCCTCGGCATCGGGCAAAGCGACCGCCAGGCCCAGTATTGGTATGAAAGAGCGGCCAGGGCCGGCGTGGTCAACGCATGGGTCATGCTGGGATCCCTTTACTGCGACAACAGGAACACCGGCCTGGCCACCAGGGGCATACGCTACTTCCGGATGGCGGCCATGAAGGGCAATGCCATTGCTCAGTCGGCTCTGGGTGAAAAGTATGCGGTCGGAGACGGCGTTCCCGTGAACTCGCGTGAGAGCCTTCAGTGGCTCAGCCAGGCCGCGGACAAGGGCGACACGGACGCGCAGAACATGCTCGGCACGCTTTACCACACGGGCCGGGGCGTCCCCTACAATCCCGGCCAGGCAAGGTTGTGCTTCGAAAATGCCGCGCAAAAAGGGGATCGCATCGCGCAGTACAACCTGGGGCTGATGCATTTTCAGAATTCGGGAACGGTTGAAAGCCTGGCCCAGGCCGCGAAATGGTTTCTGAGATCCGCCAGGCAGGGTTTGCCCGAAGCCTGCCTGGGCATGGGCCGCATCTACCTTTCCGGATACCGGATCCGGACGGATTATATCAAGGCCTATTTGTGGTGCAGTCTGGCTGCGTCCGGGCAGGACCGGGTTGTCCGGGACACGGCGAGGAAACTGATGCAGGATATGAGCCGTTCCATGCCGTTCAAGGATATTGTGGCCGCCCAGAAGATTTCCGCACGGCTTTGGAAGGAAATGCCTGCCGCGTCGATTTTCGATTGATTCTCCAAACTTTCTCCTGTTTCGGATTTTGGAAACTCCGGCCGCCTTCGTCATTCCATTCAGACAGGCCCATGCGAAACTGAGCGGCGGATCGCCGGCCGCGCCGGTTCCGGGGGCGGCAGTCTGACCCTTCCCCGGATTTCCCTCAACGCAGCAGCGTTCCATTCCGGAAGAAAGGGCAAAAACATGGCCATTTCAAAAAAATCCTTCATCCTGATTCTGGCATTGACCTGCCTGGGTGGTTCCGCCTGCAGGGATTCCCAACCGAGCCGGGCATCGGAGCAAGAGGACGGGAAGGGCCGGGTCAACGAACTGCTGGTTGACAGCCTCGCAACGCCTGAAACCGTGGCCCTTTTCCAAAACCTCCGGGCCCTTTCTGCATCGGGCGTCCTTTTCGGTCATCAGGACGATTTGGCATACGGGGTAGGGTGGAAGGCCGTTGACGGCAGGTCGGATGTGAAGGAGGTATGCGGCGATTATCCGGCTCTATACGGATGGGATCTGGGAGACATCGGCCGGTCCGCCAACCTGGACGGAGTGGACTTCGGTCGGATGAAGGAATGGATCCGGGAGGTCTATGGCCGCGGGGGCGTCAACACGGTGAGCATGCATCTGGACAATCCCCTCACGGCCGGAGACGCATGGGACAACAGCCCTGCGGTCCGTTCCATTCTTCCGGGAGCGGCGCATCACTCCGGTTTTCTGCGCACACTGGATCAGATCGCTGCTTTTCTCAAGGACCTCAGGACGCCGGACGGCTGTTTTATTCCGGTCGTGTTCCGGCCTTATCACGAGCACAATCACGACTGGTCCTGGTGGGGAAAGAGCAGCTGCACGGCGGAGGAGTACAATGCGCTCTGGCGCATGACGGTACGCCATCTCCGTGATACCCATTCCATTCATCATCTGCTCTATGCGATTTCACCCCAGGAAATCCGTTCTGAATCGGAATACCTGGACCGGTATCCGGGCGACGCGTGGGTGGACATTCTGGGGATGGATTATTACAAGCTCTGGACGAAATCGAATGTCCCGGATCTCGGGAAGGCCCTCGGTGTCATGGCCCGGCTCGCAGAAGCGAGGGGGAAAGTTGCAGCCCTGACCGAGGTCGGCGTGGAGAACGTCCCTGCGCCGGATTGGTGGACTGCCTATCTCCTCGCCGGCATCCGGTACGACGCCTGGTCCGGGAAGATCGCATGGGCGCTCGTGTGGCGGAATGCCTCCACGGATCATCATTTCGGACCTTATCCGGGCCATGCCAGCGCTTCGGATTTCCTGGCATTTCACAGGGATCCGTTCACGCTGTTCGAGAGGGACCTGCCCGGCATGTATGCATTTCCCTGAAAGGCGTGCGCCGGCTTAAGGCTCCTGCGTTCAAGTCACCCGGCCTGCATCCCGCCGGGCATTTGCCGGCCGAACCTCTTTCCGTAAAAGACAGGCCGGACGGGCCCGCGTCCCGCTGGGCATTGATATTTTAATACGTAGAGATCAAATTTCCGCACCGGACAACGCGGGCGGAAGTTACAATCACGCATTATATTTTCATCCGCCGTCCGGATTCCTTCTTGACATTGAGTGTAAATGTATTTACATTTTTATCATGACGAATCCCAAGACCGTATTGATGATCGAGGACAGTCCGGCGAGTGTCAAGTGGATACAGACCCATCTGGAGAGGATGCATTACAAGGTTGTGATTGCGGAAAGCGGTTTTCAAGGCCTGAAAAAAGCGCGGGATTTGAAACCCGATCTGATCCTGATGGACATCATGCTGCCTGACCTGGACGGTCACAAGCTGTGCCGGATGATCAAGTTCGACAAGGAATTGAAGCATATCCCAGTGGCCATGTTCACCTCCCGGGACACCGAGGAGGACGCGGAAATGGCTAAAAAGATGGGAGCCAATGCGTTCATCCTCAAATCCACGCGCATCGAAATCATCTTAAACATCCTCGAACAGCTCCTGGAGAAAAAGCAAAAGCCCGGTTCCTGATTTTGTTGTCCACAGCAGATTTCCCCGTTACAAATATTCCGCTCCGGTTCCTTCCATCCGTCATCAGGTGCATTCCCCTCAGGCTTGCCCAGGGATAAGTGCGGGGACCGTCGTATCTTTCCCGCTGCAGATCGAAGATTGCCTGCCTCAAGCGGCGGGGAGCTTCAATCCGTCCACGGACCCATTCGCCGCGGCTTGCCGCAGGATCAGCGGGCGAACCCCCATGTTTTTTTATTCCGGACCGGATCCCCCGGCAGATCACCGCAGGGGAGCCTCAACTCACAATAATGTTTTACGAAGCGCCGCCTGCCTCAGGCACGCAAACCCTGAACAGCTGGGAGGGTTCAAGGGATCTGATTTCGTATTCGGGCATGGCGCCGGGGATCAGCCAGGATTGCCCCTGTTCCAAAGAACAGGCTGCTGAGTGGGACTGCATTCCATCCGGCAGAAGGGCCAGCCTCCCCTGGATCAGCAGCAGGATTTCAATCCGGTTGCCTGTGGCGAATCGCCGCTTTTCCCCCGTTTCGAACATATACCGGTGGATGCGGAATTCCTCCGCCGGTGTCCTGTAAGCAAAATCGTTCAGAGGCTCCGGAGCGTCCAGAACGGGCCGGCCGAAAGGATTTTCAGGAAGCAGCTCCTTCCAGATCCGGATGTCTCTATACTTGCGCGTCAAACCCAGGCGGACCACATTGTCCGAATTGGCCATGCATTCAACCAGGTTTCCTTTCAGATAGGCATGCGGGATACCGGCAGGAAGAAAGACGGCCTGTCCGGATGTCAGATCAATCCGGTTCATGAGAAAAAGACAGGCAAGACCCGCATCCGATGCGGGGTACCGGTCGCATAAGGCCAGGAACAGAGCCTCTGTTTCGTCCCCGTCCGTTTCAGATTTCAAGCGGTCCCGCAGCAGGCCGACCTGTGTTTCGAATAAGCCGGGATCTCCTTGAGATTTTTCCAGCAGGCCCAGAAACAGATCGCGGGGATTTTCCGGATTGCCTCCGGACGCGGCCGCGCCGGGGAGCAGGGCCGCGATTTCCGGA
>JAFGEX010000057.1 GCA_016931355.1 bacterium | reverse complement strand
GTGCCGCTCGTGGCTGCCGCGATCCCGGTTTTCGTCCGGGGCATCGAGGCGACGCGTCAGTTCAAGTGGCCGTTCTACGGCTGGGTCGTCCGCAGGCTCGGCAATATCCCCATCGAGAGGGAGAATATCCATGGCGCGATCAAGGCGATTCACAGGGCGGAGGAGAAACTGAAAAGCGGCGTTTCCATGGTGGTCATGCCCGAAGGCCACCGGACGCGGGACGGCAGGATGCAGCCGTTTAAGAAGCTCCCCTTTTTTCTGGCCAAGCAGGCGGGCGTGCCGATTGCGCCGATGGGCCTCTCCGGGCTTTATGAGCTCAAACGCCTGGGTTCCTGGATGATACGGCCTGCGCCCGTGCGGGTTCGCTTCGGCGATCCGATCCCCGCGGAAACCGTGCGGTCCCTGTCCGAGGTCGAACTCATGAACCTGACCCGGGAAAGAATACGGGTCTTGGTAGATGAGCCGGCCGCATCCTGAAAAGGCTGTTTCATCTCAACACGGTAAGCAAATCTATTTATCTCCGGAGGCGGACATGAAAAAGAAATCGGGTTCCGGTAGAAATAAAAAATCTCATCGCACGAGGAAGGCGGTCTTCTGGATTCTGCTGGGCTTTTTCCTCGTCATCGCTGCGGGCGTATTGTTCCTCATGACCAACCTCAATTTCATCGTCAAGTCCGCGATACAGAAATACGGATCCGAGGCTGTTCAAACGGCGGTCCGCGTGGACCGGGTCAACATCAGCCTGAAGCAGGGATCGGGCGCTATTCACGGCCTCACCATCGCCAATCCCTCCGGCTTTTCCTTCCCCTTCGCATTCAGCCTGGGGAAGATTCTTTTGGATATTGACATCCAGTCCATCACCGGAGAGGTCAAGATCATAGATGACATCACAGTCGAGGCGCCCGAGGTTTTCGTGGAGATGAATCAGGACAGAAGGGTGAATCTGAATGAAATCAAGAAAGCCCTTGTCCGTCAGGCGCCTTCGAAAACAAAACAACCGGCGGCCGGCAAGACGGGTCAGAAGCCAAAACTCATCATCCGGCATCTGCGTTTCGCCGAGGGGATCATCCACACGAAGCTCGCGCCTCAGGGCGGCAAGGAACAGAAGCTGCGGCTGCCGGTTTTGGAAATGCGGAATATCGGAGGCAGATCCGGCGCCTATCCGGATCAAATCGCCAGGCAGATTTTGAACGAACTCACCCGGCATGCGATGAACGAGGTGACCCGGAGGGGGATCAACCTGGCTGCGGACAAGGCGAAGGAAAAGGCCCGGTCAGCGCTCGATGAGCAAAAACGGAATGCGGGGAACAAGGTCAAGGGATTGCTGAAGTAAATGAAGGGAAGCCGGATCATCCCGTCCTTCAGAGAAGAAGGGAACCTGCTGAGCGAAGGTTCCCTTCTTCCTTTGATATGCGCAGGGTTCAAACCAATTGACAAATGCAGAAGGATCATCCTATCCTTGAAGGAGAAAATGCCATGAATAAAAAAGTCCTGATGATCATGCTCATTGCAGCGGCGCAGTCGTTGGCCCAGAAATTTGAAGGACTCGCCCTGACGCCGCCCATGGGCTGGAACACGTGGAATAATTTCGCCTGCAATGTGGACGAGGCGCTCATCCGAGGAGCGGCGGACGCCATGGTGGCCAGCGGGATGAGGGATGCGGGATACCGGTACATCGTGATAGACGACTGCTGGCACGGGACCCGGGACAGTCTCGGATTCATCCACCCGGATCCCGTGCGTTTCCCGTCCGGCATGAAGGCGCTGGCTGATTATATCCACTTAAAAGGACTCAAGTTCGGCATCTACTCCGACGCAGGATGGAAAACCTGCGGAGGCAGGCCGGGCAGCCGGGGACACGAATACCAGGATGCCATGCAGTATGCGGCCTGGGAAGTGGATTACCTGAAATACGACTGGTGCAACACCGAAGGGCTGAATGCGGAGGGCGCGTACATGACCATGCGCGAAGCGTTGCGGGCCGCAGGCAGGCCCATTGTGTTCAGCCTGTGCGAATGGGGCAACAACAAGCCGTGGCTCTGGGCGAAGGACATCGGTCATCTGTGGCGGACAACCGGTGACATTGCGGCCCTGTTCGACGGATTCGTGGACCACGGCACCTGGAAGTCCTGGGGTGTTCTGATGATTCTCGACATGCAGGAGGGGCTGCGCGTCTATGCGGGCCCGGATCACTGGAACGACCCGGACATGATGGAGGTCGGGAACGGCATGACCGAATCTGAGGACCGCGCCCATTTTTCCATGTGGTGCATGCTGGCGGCCCCGCTGATGGCTGGAAACGACCTGGCCAAAATGACCGAGAAGACCCGGCGCATCCTGACCAACCGGGAGGTCATAGCTGTGGATCAGGATCCCCTGGGCATTCAGGGTTTCAAGCAACATGTGCGGGACAGCGTGGAGACCTGGTTCAAACCGCTTTCCAGCGGCGAATGGGCCGTGTGCTTCCTGAACCGGTCGAAGAAAGAGGCGGCGATTTCATGGGACTGGGCAGCGAATCCTGTTTCGGATGATCATTCCGGCAGGTCCATCCGTTTCGATGCGGAAAAATTCAAACTGTGGGATTTGTGGACTGGAAAGAAAGCCGCGACCACAAAAAAGCCGTTCAGGACCAAAATAGCGTCCCATGACGTCAGGATGCTGAGATTGACGCCGGAGAAGTGACCGGATCAGGCGGTCTTTTTGTTGAAGCTCTCCGCAGGCAATCCGATGGTCGAATCACCTCCGGAGGTCATTTATTTCGGCGTTTTTTATCCCGTGCCCACGGTCTCCGTGGGCATGTTTATTTGTTTCAGGGACGATTCGCTGATCACCCCTGCATTTTAGGGTAAAATAAAGGAGCGGACCGCAATCCGCCCCTTTACAATCATGGATCCCGGGCATGCGGGTTCTTCTCACCGGAAGCATGGGGGAATGCTGTTTGATTCGCGTGATCTGATTGCCCTGTCTGTACGGGATGACAGACTCCAGGATGATGATTCAATACAATGAATCCCGGGCATGCGTTCGGATATCTCTTGTCGTTTCCGATACTTGTTACAGTGAATCCAGGGGAGTGGAGGTTACTATTTTTGTTTTTACCTCCCGGAGGATCATTTTAGCAATGAATAATATAATTATTTCTCTGATCTTTGATGAATCTGGGAAGGGGGATCCTCACGGAGGTGAATGATCATTTCCCTCACGCCATTTCCCTGGCAAACCGGGCGATCGCCTTTTCATCGATATCCGATACGTTTTCAGTCACATGGGCCACCTTTTTGATGATCGCCTTTTGTATCCAGTTCATTCGTGAGAAATCGAATCCTCCACCGAACAGCCCGGAAGCGGACGCATGCCTGCGCAGTTCCGCGGGGAACGCGTCCTCAAACTGCTTCTGGGCCTTCTCACCTTTCTCCATGCAGCAGAGGAACAGGCCCGTTTTCTTTTTCAGCAGGGATGCGAGGTTGTTTGCGCAGAACCGGCTGACCCGGCCCTGTATTTTCCCCGCGTGTATGGATCCGCCGACCATGATCCTGTCGTAATCATCCACCCTGATCTTGCCGCTTCCCTTGAGGTTGACCACGTCCACTTCGCCTCCGAGCAGGCCCTTCAGTTTTTCCGAACAGGTCTGTGTGCAGCCGTGGGTGGTGGCATAGACGATGAGTGTTTTCATGAGATTTTTCCCGTTTTAGTGCCTGAGTCCTGCAAAGCAATTTTTTGATTGAAGCTCCCCGGCAGCGAGCAGCCGTGGAATCTTAGATTTGTAAAGAAGCAGACCTTTGCATTCGCTCGCTTACGCCGCGGCAAGCGAAGGGGGATGCGCTCGCTGACAGATTCACTTTTGATACGAAAACAAGACCGCCGGGTTTCATTTTTCGTTGATTTCATCATTTCTTATTGTTATACTTTTCCATCAGAAGCATGATCCGGCGCCCGCCGCACCCTGCAGAGGGGATTCGTGACAGGGGAGAGACGGAAAAGCCGGTCTCCATATGAATGAAGGGAAGACATGGGGGCGGCTTCCTGTGAGCGTCGGCGTGTGCGCTCACCCGCAATAAAACGTATTTACCAGGGAGTGGAACATGAAAAGAAATGCATTGGCGGGCTTCATGAGTCTTGCGGCTCTCATTTTACTGAACGCACAGGCTTCTGCATTTGAAAAACTGCCGGACGGCGTAGTCGTCACGCTTGAAAAGGAAAAACCAACGGATGCGCAAAAGGTGAAAATCCAGGTGTGCACGGAGGACATCATCCGCGTTACGGCAACGCCCGGGAACGATTTTTCGGCGCGCCCGAGCCTGATGATCGACAGGACGGAATGGGCGCCGGTCAAATGGTCCGCGAAGGAGAAAGGCGGGGACATCGTCCTTTCCACTTCCAGCCTGGTTGTCCGGATGGATGCGAAGAGCGGGGCAGTCGCCTTCTTCGACAGGGATGGAAGGCCGGTCCTGCTCGAGAAATCCCCGGGCGGAAAAACCATCGCACCTGCGGAGGTGATGGGGGAGCAGACTTATCATATCCGGCAGATTTTCGATTCTCCGGAAGACGAGGCCTTTTACGGCCTGGGGCAGCATCAGAACGCGGTCATGAACTATCGCGGCCATGATGTGGACCTGTGGCAGCACAACATCGTGGCCATTGTACCCTTTCTCATTTCCAGCAGGAATTACGGCATACTCTGGGACAATTATTCGCGGACGAAATTCGGCGATCCGAGGGATTTTCTTTCACTTTCCACGCTGAAGCTGATCGACCGGACCGGCCAGCCCGGCGGATGGACAGCCGAATATTTCCAAGACGCCGGTTTCGATTCCCTTTTCACGTTCCGCCGGGAACCCCGCATCGAGCATGCATTCACGGATGTGAACGATGAATTCCCGGACGGTTTCCGCAGGAATGTGCGGGCCGTGCGCTGGAGTGGGCAGATCGAGGCATCCGAATCCGGAGTGCACAAGCTCAGGCTGTACTGTTCCGGGTACACGCGGTTCTGGATCAACGGCGAACAGGTGCTGGACAGCTGGCGTCAGAACTGGCTGCCCTGGACGCATCATTACAGGCTGAACATGAAGGCCGGGGAGAAGGCCTCCATACGCATCGACTGGATTCACGCGGGAGGATTCATCGGGCTGACCTGCCTGCCCCCTGCGGAGGATCCGGGAGAAAACGGCCTTTCCCTTTATTCCGATGTCGCGGACCAGATCAATTATTATTTCATTTACGGGAACAACGCAGACCAGGTCATTCGCGGATACCGCACTGTCACGGGAAAGGCTCCCATGATGCCGAAATGGGCCATGGGCCTGTGGCAATGCCGCGAGCGCTACCAGACCCAGGAGCAGCTGCTGGACGTGGTGAAGGAGTTCCGCAAAAGGCGCATCCCATTCGACAACATCGTGCAGGACTGGTTCTACTGGCCGGAGGACAAGTGGGGAGACCATGATTTCGACGCGTCCCGCTACCCGGATCCGGAGGGCATGGTCCAGGAGCTGCATCAGGACCTCAACACGCATCTCATGATTTCCGTGTGGCCCAAATTCTACGTGGGCACTGCGCATTACGAGGCCTTCCGGGAAAAGGGCTGGCTGTACATGCGCAATGTGGAGCAGGAGCAGAGGGACTGGGTGGGCCGGGGTTATGTCTCCACGTTCTACGATCCCTACAGTCAGGGAGCCCGCGACCTTTTCTGGAAGCAGATGGACGAAAAGCTGTTCAGCAAGGGATTGGACGCCTGGTGGCTGGATGCCACGGAGCCGGACATCCAGTCCAATCTTTCCATGGAAGAAACCCTTCTGCGCAACGGACCGACCGCGCTGGGGAGTGCTGCCCGATACCTGAACACCTATTCCCTCATGAACGCAAAGGGCGTTTACGAGGGACAGCGGCAAGGCGATCCCGAAAAGCGCGTGTTCATCCTCACCCGTTCCGCGTTCGCGGGCCAGCAGAGGTATTCGGCGGCCACCTGGAGCGGCGACATCGCCACGCGCTGGTACGATCTCAAGGCCCAGATCCCGGCGGGTTTGAATTTCGCCATGTCGGGGATTCCGTACTGGACCACGGACATCGGCGGCTTCGGCGTGGAGCCCCGTTTCGAGCGAAACGTCAGTCCCGAGGACCTCGAGGAATGGCGCGAGTTCAACACACGCTGGTTTCAGTTCGGAGCCTTCTGCCCGCTTTTCCGTGTGCACGGCCAGTTTCCGTACCGGGAGATGTTCAACATCGCACCGGACGATCATCCGGCATACCAGGCCATGCTCGCATACGATCATCTCCGCTACAGGCTCATGCCTTACATCTATTCCCTTGCAGGCATGGTGACGCAAAAGGATTATACAATCATGCGGGCCCTGGTCATGGATTTCGGGAAGGATCAAAATGTCCTCGGCATAGGCGACCAGTTCATGTTCGGGCCGTCCCTGCTGGTCAATCCGGTCACCGAATACAAAGCCAGGACCCGGCAGGTTTATCTGCCTGCCGGATGCGGATGGTACGGCCTGAAATCCGGCGCGTATTTCGAGGGAGGCCGCAGCATCGAAGCCGAGGCCCCGTATTCGGACATCCCACTTTTCGTGGCCGAGGGTTCGATACTCCCGTTCGGCCCAGAGATCCAGTATGCGGACGAAAAGCCTGCTGATCCGCTGCGCCTGGTGATCTACACGGGCAGTGACGCTGCCTTCACGCTTTATGAGGATGAGAATGTCAATACCCATTATGAAAAGGGGGCTTTCAGCATGATCCCCCTGTCCTGGAACGAATCAAAAAAATCCCTGACCCTGGGGAAGAGGCAGGGCGAATTCCCGGGTATGCTGCAAAAGAGGACGATCGAGATCGTCCGGATATCAAAGGACGTGAAGCGGGCGCTGGACCTGGATGCTGCGCCGGACCAATCAGTCGTGTATGACGGGTCGAAGAAGGTTGTGCGCATGAAATAGGCTGGCAGGCTGGACCCCGGGGTCGACCCCGGGGTTCGTTTTCACCCTTCCCCGGATCCTTCGGGCGCATGGCGCCCTCAGGAAGACAACAGGGCATGTCATTCTGAGAACCGCCGAACGGTTCGAAGAATCCGGTGTGGGGGGGATTTCTTATTGCAAATCAGGCAGACAAGATGTTGACAGTGCTTTCCGCTTGTCGCAGCAGGCAATACCGGCTATTTCACGTACCTCATGTCAACTATTTTGTTGCCGGCGTTATAGCTGATATCACGGAGTCATAAATGAGGAGGCTGTACTCATGAAACGTTTCTTATCTCTTTTAAGAGCCGTCTTTTTACTCGCTTCCATTGTCCTGCTTGCGCTGCCCTGCTTCTCCCAGCTGGCGGACGGGAAGAACAAGTTCCTCGGCTGCATCATCAAGAGCGGGCAGCCGGTGCCGGACGATTTCGACATGTACTGGAACCAGGTGACTCCGGAGAACGCGGGCAAATGGGGCTCGGTCGAGAGCATGCGGGATGTCATGAACTGGGGCGAACTGGACCGGGCGTACAATTATGCAAAGGACTATGGATTCCCCTTCCGCTTCCATGTACTGGTATGGGGAAAGGGAAAACAGCAGCCCCTATGGATTGACAATCTGGACTCGCTTGAACAGGCTGAAGAGGTCGAAGAATGGATCAAGCTTGCAGGTGAACGATACCCGGACGCCGATTATGTGGAGCCGGTCAATGAACCCATCGAATGGCCGCCATGGGATTATTACCCCACTTACCGCAATGCGCTCGGCGGCGCAGGGGAAACGGGATGGGATTGGGTGATCTGGGCGTTTGAGAAGGCGCGGCAGTACTTCCCGAACTCCAAATTGTATCTGAACGAATACCAGCTGTTCGGGGGCAACAAATCAATAGCCACGTACCTGAAAATCGTTAATCTTTTGAAAGAAAGAAATCTGATTGACGGTGTCTGCGAACAGGGTCATTTCATCGAAAGTGTGAGCGCCAAAACGATACAAAGGGTATTGGATCAATTGGCCGGGACAGGATTGCCGATACAAATTACAGAACTGCATATTCAATTTAAAGATGATGCGCAACAGTTGGCGAAATATCAGGCATTGTTCCCGGTCATGTGGAAGCATCCGTCGGTGGAAGGGATTACCCTGTGGGGATATCGGGAGGGCGAGATTTATTACTCAGACGCTTATCTGGTCCGTAATGACGGCACGGAGCGCCCCGCCATGGAATGGCTGCGGGATTATGTGACGACTACGGCAGTTGAGAAATCCTCAGGGCCTCTGCCGGAACGTTTAGATTTGCAGCCCAATTTCCCGAATCCGTTCAATCCCTCAACACGAATATCCTATTCAATCCCCGGCGCCTCGGATGTCCGGTTATCCGTCTATAATGCAGCAGGCCGCGAGGTTGCGGTTCTGGTGAATGCAAGACAATCCGCAGGATCGCACCAGGCGACGTTCAACGGCGAGGCATTTTCCTCAGGCGTGTATCTCTGCAGGCTGCAGGCTGGCGGTCAGATGAAAACGCGGAAGATGATTTTCATGAAATGAGAAATAAAAAACTGCCACGCACTTTTCGAAATGCGTAGCAGTTTTAGAGAGCAAAAAGGGAGCCCGGGGTCCACCCCGGGGGGATTCATTTATTCCATTGATGCAGCAGATTTCTCGCGATCAGGCCGGATTCCTTCAGGTCTTCCAGGGTCCACGGGCCTGTGGGGCAGGTTTTGGGCTTCAGGACTGAGCAGGTCTCCTGTTTGTCCGCAATGCTCCAGCTGCACCAGCTCAGCCTGTTTCTCTCCATCCAGTCCGTCCACAGGCTGAGTTCATCGAGATTATTGGGCCCGTTGCCGTCCGCATTGCACGCCCCGAATTCCGTTATGAAAAGGGGGATGCCTTTGCCGAGCGCATAGTCCCCGCGCTCCCGGAGCCAGGTCTTGTGCGTCCCGGCATAGAAATGGACCGTGTACATGAGGTTGGGAAAGCCTGTGATCGGATCGTCCGCAACGAGATGCACGTCCTGCGACCAGTGCGGGCTTCCCACGAGTATCAGGTTGTCCGGGTCAATTGCGCGGATGGCTGAGATCACAGCTTCCGAATAGGCCTTGACGGTTTTCCAGTCCACCACGGTGGGCTCGTTGTAGATCTCATAGATCACATGGGGCTTATCGCCGTAGGTCCGCGCCATGTCCGTGAAAAAGGCGACGGCCTGATCCTGATGCAGATGCGCGTTGTGATCATGCCAGTCAATGATCACGTAGATGCCGTTCTCGATGCACGCATCCACGACTCCCTTCACAAGCGCAACGGACGAATCCGGATCTTCCAGAAATCCGTCTTCATGCTCGATGCCCATCGCAGCGCGCAGAATATTGCATTTCCAATCGTCGCGCATGATGCGCACGACATCGCTGTTCCAGAACTGCGGCCACCAGTTGTGCCAGCCGAAGCTCATGCCGGCCAGCACGACAGGCTCGTTTTTCGAATCCACCAGTTGCGTCCCGTTGACTGAGAGGGATCCGTGCCCCTCCACGAAGTCCGGCTCCGTCCGGGCGGCGCAGAACAGGCACAGGAAAAGCGGCAGGATGAGGATCGTCTTTCCGGTCGTCAACGGGCGCTCCGGGGCGGATGGTTTATGGATTTCTCGGAAGGAGGAAATTCACGTAATGCCGCGTATCCGCCTCCACCGTTACGGTGCGGGTGACGCTTTGATAGCCGTCGCAGGATCCGGTCAGGATATGCGTCCCGGCAGGCAGGATGATGCGGAACTGCGCCCATCCGTCCGTATAGGCCCAGATGCTGTCGCCTATCGAAACGGTCCTGTCCGGCACATCGAATCCCAGGGTCTTGGCCTGCAGGGTCGCCCCTGTCACGCCGTCATAGACCTCCTGATCAT
>JAFGEX010000056.1 GCA_016931355.1 bacterium | reverse complement strand
CTGCCGGACCGTTCCTTCGACCTGGTTTTCTCCAGCGAACTCCTGGAGCATCTGGAATCGCCGGTATTCGAAGGCACTCTTTCCGAGATGAAGCGCCTTTCCCGGAAGCACATCCTCATCACTGTCCCGAATGATCAATCCCTGGAAAAGGATTTCATCCGATGCCCGTCCTGCGGGCATGTTTTCAACAGGGCCTATCATGTCCGGAGTTTCGACGCGGAAGGATTGGCAGCGTGTTTCCCCGGATTCCGCGTTGTGAAAAGCCTGACGCTCGGATCAGGCAAAAGGGGATATGTCCCTTTTCTGGCCCGGATCAAGCACAGGATCACGCCCGCTTCGTCCTGGATCGCTCCGTTCTGGGCGGATAAAAGTCATCGAAAATCCATGTGCCCGTCCTGCAGCGCGGAATTCGAGTATGCCTACCGTTTTCATCCCGCCGGTCTTTTTCTGGACATCCTGAACATTCCGCTCAGCCCGAAGAAACCCTATTGGCTGATGATGCTTTTTGAAAAAGAATGAATGCGGTTTTCAGGGGCGGATTGTGAGCCGCCCTTGCCTGAGATCATTCCTGTCCGGCCAGAAAATCCAATGCCTTTTCCCGTGTGTCGAATGTATGGATCGGCCTCCCCGCCACCCTGGCGACAGCCATCAGCCCGACTTCCTTGAGGCCCTTGATCCCCGACACGGCCGTGCATTTCATGTACGGTGTGTTGTGCTTGACGAATGCCTTGAGCGTCACGAGTACACCTGAATCGAACACGGCATTCGTGGCGTCCACAACCGTGAGCACGGATTTGGGTGGCTGGCTGGAAATGAGTTTCATCGCAATGCGCACGCCTTCCTCGAACACCATGCCGGGCTGCAGGTTTGAATAATCCTGAAGCAAAATGGATTTCCCCCTGTGCTGAATGAAGCGTACCCTCGATTCCGCTTCCTCGACATAATCGGTCATGGTTCGATCCTTTCTATTTTGACGAATAGTAGAAATCCCGGGTATGAACATGTCCCGGATCGCGGAACGCAATCCCTTCCATTTCGAGTAGAGCCCGCTTCATCTTCGCGCCGCCCTGATATCCTCCCAGGCTCCCGTCCGAACGGATCGCGCGATGGCACGGGATGACGACGGGAAAGGGATTTTTCGCCAATGCATTGCCCGCTGCGCGGGCCGCTCCCGGATGACCCAGATGACCGGCGATGAGGCCGTATGTGCTGACCCAGCCGCGCGGTATGGCATGCTCTGCTGTCAGGACCTTCCGCTGAAAAACCGGACAGTTTTGCAGGCGGACTTCACTAAGGGAAAACCGGATGTCTTCGCCTTTCAGAAAGGCTTCGATGCGTCGGGCAAGAACATCGGCCTCCGCGCAGGATGCCGGTTTCATTTCAGGATGGAGCTTCCCCACCGCATGCCTTGCTGAAAACCCCGGTCCGGACAACAAGATCCGGTCTATTCCCGCCCTGCCCGCGGCCGCGGACCAGAGAATCGCGACGGATCCGAAATCCGTGTCGAAAATATGAAAACACGCTTTGTCCATGTCTGTTCCATGCCCGCGAGCGGACCGTGCGGATGCCCTTCTACAGGCCGCCCGGGGCCGCCTGTCCCGCGTCCCCGGCTGCTTTTTGAAACTGCGTCCGGTACAATCCTGCGTACAGGCCGTTTTGCGCCAGCAGGTCGTCATGCGCGCCCCGCTCAACGATCCTGCCCCGGTCCATGACGAGGATCTGATCCGCGGCCTGGATGAACTGGGTGACGATGCCGACGATCGTGCTGCTGATGGCGTTCTGCGCGCCGACCACATCGTTGTTGAGCCGGCTCATCAGCTCGCCGACCTTCGTATGGGTGAAGAAACGCAGCGACAGGCGCTGCAGGCCTGCATAAAGCGCCACCCGCAGGTCGTAGATGACGCCTTCGCCCACGCGCGCATTCAGCCGCCTCTGGGACACGCTGATGACGCCGTTCAACGCCGGGAAGAGGAGCAGCGCCGCGGCCATGACGGCCAGCCTGTTTGTGTCCCCGGACGGTATCGTGCGGTCGAGCAGGTCCCGCAGCAGGAGCGGGGTCAGCAGCATCAGGCCCGTATGGGTCAGGATGAGCAGCAGAATGCCGGCGATCAGCCGGTGATAGGGTTTCGCGTAATGCAGGACGCGCCTGAGCAGCGGCCGGGACAGCTTCGGTTTTTCATCGGTCGCATGGATGATGCTGCGCATCCCGCCGTGCATTCTCAGCATGCCGTCCCGTCCTGCAAGAAGATTCTATCTGCCGGTCATCCGTTCAACTGCGATGAAATTTGATCGCCCGTAGTTTCCCAACTACGGGCGCAACAACACCTTGGTCTTCAAAGCCCTCAATCCGCTTGTGATCAAAATAGTACACAAAAACATAATTAATTGACAGAATAAATGCAAGCGGAACCTGGAATTGCTTTCAACCCGCCGTTTTTCATACACTGCAGGTCATTGAAGCCTTGATGATTTTCCTTGCAATTGTAGATTGAAAGATTAAATTTTTCGACATAATATTTTCAAATTTCAATTTCCATCCGGAGATCGAAATTCCCAAAAATCGCGGATTTTCTTTTGCGGTTATTACCTTGACTGGCATTTGATTCGCAGCACTCGTTCAGGAGGGCTTTGTCTTAGGAACGCGGCCCAGCCCCAGGTTGGGAACCCGGGAGCGATCTCAGGATAATGCGAGAGGATCCATCCGTCTTCCTGACAGCTCTCAAATCCGCCGGAAGAAAGCTGCCGTCGGGCTTCAAAGTGATGCACGCATCATCAAAAATCATTGATTGATCAAATAGGAGTATCCTTGGCTAAAAAATCCATTCTTTTTACTCTCTTTCTGCTTGCATTCATCTGGCTGATTTCCATGAAATCCTCCGCCGGGGATGCCATGGTCAATGTGCAGGCAAGAAAATGCGTATCCCTCAACGGCAAGTGGCAGGTGATCATTGATCCGATGGGAATCGGCGATTATCGCGAGGTCTGGAAGGAAAGAAAGCCTGAGAAGAAAACGGATTTTTTCGAATACGCATTTGAAGGAGGCCCCGGACTGGATGTGCCCGGGGATTTCAACTCACAGATGACGGAGCTGACCTATTATGAAGGGATTGTCTGGTACAAAAAGACATTCAGCTGTTCAATTATAAAAGGCAAACGGTTGTTCCTTCACTTCGGCGCTGTCAATTACCTGGCGGATGTTTATCTGAATACGAAACAGATCGGTTCTCATGAAGGCGGATTCACGCCCTTCCAGTTTGAAATCACAAATGCCGTTCAGGAGGGTGAGAATACCGTCATCGTGAAGGTCAACAATCAAAGATTAAAGGACGGCATTCCGGGATTGGGCTTTGACTGGTTTAATTATGGAGGTATCACCCGGGATGTCAACCTGGTTGAAACGAACGACTCCTTCATCGAGGATTATTTCATACAGCTCAAAAAGAATTCGTTCAATGAAGTTTCAGGATGGATTCGTATAAACGGGGATCATCCCTCGCAGAAAATCACTGTCTCCTTACCTGAACTCGGCATCCATTACGGGACACAGTCGGATCATCAGGGGAATGCAGAGGTTAGTTTTTCCGCGAAGTTTGAATTGTGGTCCCCTGAAAAACCGAAGTTGTATCAGGTGCTGGTTGCATGTGAAACCGATACGATTCAGGATGAGATCGGCTTCAGAAGCATAGAAGTGAAAGGATCGAAAGTTCTGCTGAACGGCCAACCGGTCTTTTTCAAGGGGATCAATATCCACGAGGAAATGCCGGCCAGGGCGGCAAGGGCCTTTTCAGAAGCGGATGCGAAAGTCCTGCTGGCTGGGGCGAAGGAATTGGGATGCAACTTTGTCCGCCTGGTTCATTACCCTCACCATGAATCCGCAGTCAGACTTGCCGAGAGGATGGGATTGATGGTCTGGGATGAAATCCCTGTTTATCAGCACATTGATTTTGCCTCCCCTTCCGTGCCCGGAAAGATCTCGGCCATGATGCGCGAGATGATCAGCCGCGACAAGAACCGCTGCGGAGTCGTGATCTGGAGTTTGTCGAATGAAACTTTCCATTTTACAAAAAACAGGACTGAAACATTGATCGAGGTTGTCAGACAATGCAGGCGGCTGGATCCGACGCGTCTTGTCGTCAATGTTTTTTCCACCCAGGGATATCAAAACAACACGATCACGATATGGGACACGCTCAATTGTTATTCAGACATCATTTGCATCAATGAATACATCGGCTGGTACGTACCCTGGCAGGGAGATCCGAAAGAGACTAAATGGGAAGTTGTCTGCGAAAATAAACCTTTGATGATTACTGAATTCGGCGGTGAGGCTCTTTGCGGAAACGATACGGAACCGAAAGACGCGGCCTCCTCCTGGAGCGAGGAATACCAGGAGCAGATTTACAAAAAACAACTGAAGATGTTTAAGAAAACTCCGAATCTGGTGGGTACCTGTCCCTGGTTGTTGGCGGATTATCGCTCCATGGCCAGGCTTCATCCGGTTTTTCAGAAAGGCTGGAACCGGAAGGGACTGCTATCCGATAAAGGAGAAAAGAAAAAGGCGTGGTTTGTGATTTACAATTTTTATTTCAATGCGATTGACCAATAGGTTTTTTTGACACTGTAAATTTGATAGCCGCAGGGTTGAACCTTGTCCCCTGATGGAAGTAGTCCCGGGGTGGGAATCCCGGGGCCGTCGTAACTTTCCCAGGGCATGTCTCCCTATCCGAGAAATTTCAGGGCTGCCTCTTCAGCCGGCGTATGATGTGAGCGACAATTTCACGCAATCCGGGATCCAGTCATTCGAGCGACCGGTTGTTCTGACCGGGGCGGATGTTGATCAGGGATTCGAAAACAACCTGTTTGGATGAGGGATTCCAATCCGCGCCCCAGACATCCTCCTGCCGGCTTCCGTCGTCCAGCAAGGCGGCCTCGCAATCCGCGTGCATCACGCCTCCGCCGGCTAAAATGCCTCGGCGGACATCCACAGCCAATTTGATATAGGCGCTCAAAGCCTCCAGCATTTCTTCCAATTGATTTTGGTTGGCCTTTGATCGAATGATATGTATCATCAGGCCCTCAAAGAAAGACGACTTGGATGCGGCCGGGAAGGATGACGATCAGCCGAAAAAGGTCTGTCCGTTCAATTGTTTGAACATAATAAATGCGGACTTAAAAAGCAAGAATAACGGCGGCGATTCCGCAGACCCGCGGCCTTTAGCCGGAGTTTGAAGATCCTCAAGTGGCCGGGGTCTCACGAATCCCCGTTCCTGTCGGTCCGCTCATCCAGCTCGCTATGTAAAATTTTGTAAAAAGGCAAAGCGTTGTTTGTTTTTTTCGGTCCTTTTTTTATCTTTCTGTCTAATCATCTGGGACAAATCATCGAATGAAAAACTATCTCTTCGGAATTATGTGTGTTTTATTGATGAGTGCACTGCCTGCCGCTGCGGACAACGGCATGACGTATTATACGCCTGAAAACAGCGGCCTGCCGGGCGGAGAGGTGCGCGCGATTCTCATCGACCCGCAGAACGGGAAATGGTTCGGCACGAAGCACGGCCTTGCACGGTTCAACGGACTGGAATGGACGGTGTACGGGGCGGAGCCTGCATCGCCCGGAATCGCCGGGGATCGTGTACAGGACCTGGCGTATGACGGAACCGGCGGGACGGCGAGGCTCTGGGTAGCGACCGACAGCGGCGCAACCCTGCTGGACTTCACTCAAGGTCCGGATGCCGAGCCTGTTTTAGCCCATTTCCGGACGGACAATTCGGGACTGGTCTCGAACCGGGTGCGCGCCGTTGAAGTTGATGAAAAAAACGCAACCTGGTTCGGCACGGATCAGGGCGTTTCCATGTATGACGGGAACACCTGGAGTGCTTTTACCTGGCCTCTTGATCTCTCGCAGAATGAAGTGATTTCCCTTGGCGCGGACCGGGCAGGATGGAAATACATCGGGACGGCCTCGGCCGGGGTCTCCCGCCTCCATACGGATGAAATCGACGGCGTAACGTCAGCCTCCCCGTACGACACGGACTGGAGCGGACTATTGTCCAACACGATCAACGGCATTCTTCTGGAGCCGGACGGGAACCAGTGGTATGCGACTGGAGCAGGAGCAGCATTCCACGACAGCACCGAAACCAAGATGGGCTGGCAGTTGTTTCTCACCGAGGACGGGCTCGTCCATGACCGGGTCCTCTGCATCGCGCAGGACAGCTCCGGAGCCATGTGGTTCGGCGCTGAAGGCGGGTTGTCCAGGCATGACGGCCTGGAGTGGAAATCTTATACGACGGCAAACGGCCTGCCGGACAGCGCCGTATTGTCGCTCGCTGTGGACCGCACGGGCCTTGTCTGGATCGGATCAAATTCAGGCGTGACCTGTCTCGATCATGCTTCGGATGTAGCGGGACCTTCAGGAAAAATGCCCGCAGGATTCGAGCTCGTGAATCATCCCAATCCGTTCAACGCCTCAACCACACTGACCTGCTCTCTGCCTGCGCCGGGAGACCTTTCAATGCAAATCCTGGATGCGCGCGGACGTCGGATCGCATCCCGGTTGTTCCGGAATCAGCCTGCAGGCCTGCTCCGGACGTCGTGGGACGGCCGAAACCGGACAGGCGAACCCGCCCCGTCAGGCATTTACATCGCGATCCTCTTTCTGGATACAGGCGGGAATCGGATGAAAGCAGCAGGAAAATTGCTGCTTGTCAGATGAAACGAAAAGCCCGGCGAAAACTCACCGGGCTTTTTTGCTGAAGCATATCAGACTGAAGATTTTTCACACCGGAGACGGGAGATCCCGTCATTTCGGCGCATAGGCCATGAAACGTTTTTTCTCCGTGGATTTCAGATAAGCTTCCTCGCCGGAAACCAGGCCGGACTTGAGCAGCTTCTCGATCTCGTCATCCATGAGCTGCATGCCGTTGTTCCGGCCCCCCTGGATGATGTTCATGATGTTTGACGTATTCCCGTCGCGAATGCTGTTGGCCAGGCCCTGCGTGGCGAGCAGAACCTCCACAGCCGGCACACGCCCCTGCCCGTCCTTGCGCCTGAGCAGCAGCTGGGAACAGATGCCCCGCAACGAATCCGCGAGCATGGCCCGAGCCTTTCCCTGCTGGTCCGGAGGAAATACGTCCACGATGCGGTCCACGGTCTTGACTGCGGAATTCGTGTGAAGTGTGGCGAAAACCAGGGTGCCCATCGCCGCAGCGGAAAGGGTGAGAGAGATGGTTTCCAGGTCGCGCATTTCCCCGACCAGGATCACGTCCACGGCCTGGCGCGAGGCCGAACGCAGGGCTTCGGCGAAAGTGCGGGCATCCAGCCCCGCCTCGCGCTGGCAGAAGACGCTTTTGCGGTTCTGATGCACAAACTCGATCGGTTCCTCTATGGTCAGGATGTAGCGGGAATCATGCCGGTTGATCTCGTCGAGTATGGCGGCCAGGGTCGTGGACTTGCCCGATCCCGTCGGCCCGGTCACCAGAATCAGCCCCGAACGGAGGTTCATGAAAGTCCTCAAAACAGGCGGCAGCCTGAGCTCCTCCAGGGTGAGTATTCTCGCCGGTATGGTCCGGAACACGGCGCCGAGACCGTGCACCTGATGGTAGTAGTTGCACCTGAACCGCGTGTTCTCGTCAAGCGTGTATGCGAAATCCAGGTCCAGCCTTTCCAGAAACTGCTGCCATCTCTGGGCCGCGCAGATCTCCTTGAGATACTCCGTGATCATGCCGCGGGAGAGAACCTGCTCGGATTCCAGGGGGATGAGCCTCCCGTGCCTGCGTATCTTGGGCTTTTGGCCTTCGAGCATGTGAAGGTCCGAACCCTCGTTTTTCCTCAATAGCTCGAACAACCGGTCTATCTTCGGCATGCGTCGTCCCGCTTACTTATTTTTTACGGAGCCGGTCTGGCCCTGAAACAAGATCTGGTCGATAACGGCGTAATTCGCTTCAGTCGGATCGATGAGGCCTTTCTGGAGCAGATGACGCACCGACTCCTCCATGAGCATCATGCCGCCGGCCTGATTCAGGCGCATCGTGTTGTGCAGTTGGAAGAGCTTGTCTTCGCGTATCAAATTGCCGATGGCCGGTATATTGAAGAGAATTTCCAGGGCAAGCACCCTGCCGTCGCCGGTCTTTTTGGGTATCAGTTTCTGGCAGGCGATGCCCCGGATGGATTCGCTGATCATCATCCGGATCTGCTGCTGCTGGTCCGGAGGGAAAAAATCGAGCAGACGCAGGATGGTCTGCGACGCCGTGTTGGTGTGCAGGGACGCGAAGACCAGATGGCCTGTTTCTGCAGCCGTAATGGTCAAGGATGCTGTTTCCCGGTCCCGGAGTTCCCCGATCATGATCACGTCCGGATCCTCGCGCAGGGCCG
>JAFGEX010000055.1 GCA_016931355.1 bacterium | reverse complement strand
TTTCAAGTGATTGCGCGCCGCGGATTCTGGTCTTGCGCCGGCTGCGGACGGCATGGGGATCATTTCATTTGATCAAGCGCCTTCCCGGCCGCCTGGAGCATGGGACCGGTCGAGATCGGCGTTCCGACCGCGGCCTGCATCCAGGCATCCGGCGTGATGGAACCCAGCCGGCACATCCGGTCCATCTCGGATCCGAGAGGCCTTCCCTTCAGGTATTCCTCGATCTGGAAGGCGATGATGTGGCCGAGCGGATAATCGGGCAGGTAGAGCCCGTTGTCGATCATGTGGGAATACACGGCCAGCAGGATCTCGTCCTTCACGCCGAGCACGGGGGCGAAATAGGCGTTCCAGACTTCCTTTGCGATCCGGATCACGGCCTGCCGGGTCTCGCCGGCGCCGGCCTCCGGATGTTCGTACATCCATCGCCAGACCTTCATGTCCACCAGGGCGACGCCGGCGATTTCAGCCGTTGCCCACAGATCGTTCAGCGCTCCCAGGTGTTCCCCGAGCGGATCTTCCTTGGTCAGGCCGAGCAGTTCCAGGTCCCGCTTCTGGAACACGAATGCGAAGGCTTCGGTGAATGCCGTGTTGGGGATGCCGGCCAGAAGCGTGTGGTCGATCCGGTTCAGGGAGATGACCTGTTCCACGCAGTGTCCCAGCTCATGGCAGGCGATGTTGTATCCCTTGTAATTCATGCCTCCAGCCGGGACGCGCGTCCGGAGATGGGCGTTGTCGGCACGCCTCGCCGCTCCCTGGGCGTGGCCGGAACCCCTGGCCGGATCCACGACGATCTTGGAGCCCAGAAAATCGGAAAGCGTTTCGCCGAATTCAAGTGTGCGCAGGATCCGGGGGATGTCCCTTTCGAAGGCCTGGATGTCCGGGTATCTCCGGCCGACGATCAGGTCCAGATCTTGTTCCGGGTAAAGGCCCGCAGGCTTGAATCCGTTGTACCAGATGTCGAACGGACGAAGCGGGCGGCCGAGCCTTTTTTCGATCAATGCGGCGGTGCGCCGGAACGCTTCGGATGTCAGAATGGATTGGAAGAGGGATTCAATCGTGTTTTCCGGTATCTGCCGGTCCTTTTCGAAACGCCTGTCCATCTTGGTGGGAAGGGAAGGCGTGAAAGGATCCGCCAGGCGCTCCGCATGAAAAATGTTCAACAGATGGACGTAACGGGTGTTTGGTTCAGGGGCCGGAGAAGGGGATCCCTGGCCCGCACCTCCCGCAGCGGCTACGGAATTGTCGGAGAGTTTCCAATCCACATCCGGATTGTTGATCACGCTTGCGGGGATTTCCTGCAGGATGATTTTCCTCATGACCTCGTAGATCATTTCCTGTTTCTCAAGCCCGTCCGGGTCCGCGTACCTGCCCTTGAGTTCATCGCGAAGACCCCAGTGGGAGATTAGCCGGAGACCTTCGGGGAACGGGCGCCGGCCATCCGGCGTCACCAGGCGATGCATGTGGATGTTGTAGTTGCTGATGTAGTCTTCCGCATCCACATAGGCCCGGGTTAATCCCTGCCGGACCTCCGCGGGCACGCGTGCATCGAACCGGTCCGCCAGCCTGGACCAGGCCCATTGTTCGCGGGACCAGGAAGGGCCCAGCTCCAGCCGCTCTTTCAGCGTGTAGGCGGGAAAATTGAGAAGCACGGTGAATCCGACGCCGGTCTTGAACAGGTCCTCGCTGAGATGAGCCCAGGGGGAATATTGGGCGAACAGGTAGTCAACCGGAAGCATCGGGCCCTGATCCAGCTGCATGGGCTCGGACAGGTCCCGTCCGATTTCCAGAAAGTGACCGTCCAGGGATTCGAAGTTCTTTTCGCAGCGTTCGGCCGTCTTGCGCAGCAACTCAAGATCGGAGATGAACGCCTTCCCGCAGAATTCGGCAAAGGCCTGTGCGTCCCCGTCCGCCTCCTGCCAGAACGCCGCGGTGCGGCGTACGCCGGATGCGATACGCTCCGCCTGTCCTACGCCGCAGGCATCGGTCAGCTTCTTTACGGTTTTTTGGATGATGGTCTCTGTGATGAAGGTCATGCCGCCTCCCCGGGTATTTTCGCCGCATGACAGCCAGGCCAGACAGAAGTATGCTGCCGCCAGGGGCATCCAATGTCTCATTTTCATGATCCGCCTCTTTTCAAACAGGATAAACCGGGGGCCGTGCCTGCCGTCTCCCTTCTAAAGAGGATCCGCTGCGGGCTTCAGCCTTCATCGGAGAATATAATCAATATTTATTAAAGAAAAAAGTCATCCGGGAGGATGACTTTCTTTTAAGAATCCGACAGCGGGCACAGGCGAGCGAATCCAACTGTCTTTTCCCTGCAGACCGTAGGTCGCCGGCTGCTATTCGCCGGTGAGCTTCCATCGGACGGTCAGCGTGTTCCCCGCAATTTGCCGCGATGTGTGCAAAGTGGCATCACGGCAACGCGCCCTATGGATGCGTCGCCGCAGGACGGAGCAACGATCAGGTTCCCATCTGCCAGGAGGAGAGGTATTTCTTCTGTTCTTCCGTCAGCTGGTCAATGGCGATTCCCATGGATTTCAGCTTCAGATCCGCGATCCAGTTTTCGATGTCCGCGGGCACGTCATAGACGCGCATTTCCAGTTTTCCGGCGTTCCGGACAACCCATTCCGCCATCAGCGCCTGCGTGGCGAAACTCATGTCCATGACGCTTGCTGGATGTCCCTCCGCAGCCGCCAGGTTGATCAGCCTTCCCTCTGCGAGGAGATGGAGTATCCTTCCGTCCGGCATGACGAATGCGTCCACATGCCTGCGCACGCCGGTCCGGATTTCCTTTGCCGTTTTTTTCAGGGCATCGATGTCGATTTCCACATTGAAATGGCCGGAATTGGCGATGATGGCCCCGTCCTTCATCACGGCGAAATGCTCCCCGCGGATGACGTTTATGTCTCCTGTGAGCGTGCAGAACAGGTCCCCGACGCGGGCCGCATCGATCATGGGCA
>JAFGEX010000054.1 GCA_016931355.1 bacterium | reverse complement strand
GTCGTTTTCCGTGCCTTCGGCGATGTACTCGTAGCTGCTGCCGCCGTCCCGCGTCAGGATGATGTCCACGGTTTGAATGCCACCCGTACTGGTCCAGGTTATTCCAAAATCGGACCCCACCTCCACGGATTCGCCTCCTGCAGGCGACTGAAGACTGATCAGGTTGCCGCCGTTTGTTTCATCCGGCAGGAAATAGGCCCTAACCGCCTTGTCGCCGTCCATTGGAACGGTAACCGGATTGTCCGTGGAACTCAGGTCCCCCCCCCATCTGTCGAAATGACTGCCGGTTGAGGCCTGCGCCGTGAGCTGGACGGATTCATCCTGATCGTATCCGTCCTTCTGCGGATCCTGAACAACACTGCCCGAACCGCTGATGGACACGGCGAGGGTGTAGCCGCTGACGGCTACGGTCAGGCTCGAGGACCATCCTGAAACGACGGAATTGTTATTCTGGCTGCGGGCCTGCGCGCGCACCTGGTAACTGCCGGTTGCGGTATAAATGTGGCTCTGCGAAAGACCCCCCCAGCCGGAATAACTGCCGTCCCCCCAGTCGAAGCGGTATTCGACGGAGCTGCCGATATTGCTGGTGGAGCCGCCGGTGGTGCAGCTGAGGGAAGTCCCCACCTTACCGGTAGCTGAGCCGGCGGGCTGGCTGGGATCGGACACGGTTTCCTGGGTCTGCGAAAAATAAGCCGTGATGCTTTTGTCTGAGTCCATGACCAGAAGGAGCGGATTGTCGCTCCCGCTTGCATCACCCCCCCAGCCCGAAAAATAATGCCCGGACCCCGGCGTAGCGGTGACCTCAACCTGTTCGTTGTGCGTATAGCTACCCTTGCTGGGATTGGCGGTCGCCGAGCCGGAACCGCTGACCTGGATGTTCAGGGTGTGGGTTGCAGAGACGAAATTCGCCGTGATGCTCTTGTCCGAGTTCATGACCAATAGGAGAGGATTGTCGCTTCCGTTCGCATCCCCACTCCAGCCGGAGAAGGTGGATTCCGAGCCTGGAATCGCCGTGATCTCTACCTCCTCGTTCAACGAATAATCGGCCTTTTCCGGATTGACCGATACCGAGCCGGAACCGTTGACCTGGATATCCAGGCCGTAGCTTTTAATGACATGAAGCCTGTAGATCTTGTCTTCGGTGCCGATGAAAAAAAGCGTGACATCCTCCGGATCGGCGTCTATGGAAAACACCGAGGTGAAGGAATGCCAGGGCACCCAACCGTCGCCCTCCGTATAACAGAACAATCCTTTTTTTTCCGTTCCCGCAAGGAGCATCCCGTGGGCGTAGAGGAGGTGATAGATTTTCAAATCAGTCAATCCCGTGTTCATCGTCTGCCAGGTCTGACCGTTGTCGGTCGATTTCAATACGCCCTGGCCGTAGGTCCCGATGTACCAGGTGCCGGTGCTGCCCGTGTGGAAGGCGATGTCCAGAACCCACTGAGAGAGGTTATCGATGCTGACCTTGGTCCAGGAACTTCCCTGGTTTGTGCTCCGGTAGACCTTGCCGTCGTGGGATCCGGCCAGAATGATGTTCGAGTTCGTGGGATGGACCAGCATGGCGTGGATCTGCGTGCCTGCGTCCACCCCGCTGTTCACAGCGGTCCAGGAAGAGCCGGCGTTGTCCGTTCTGTAAATCCCAGACCCGTTCGTGCCCGCATACAGGACCTGGTCGTTGTTTTGATCAACGGCCAGCTGGAAGATGTAGGTATTGGAAGGCAGTCCGCTCTTTCTGGCCTGCCAGGACTCGCCGCTGTCCGTGCTGCGGTAAAATCCGTCTGTTGCGCCACCCGACGTCTTGCCCGCAGCGGCATAGAGGACAGCGGCGTTGGTCGGATGAAAATCCATTTCATAAATGCGCAGATCGGAAATACCGGTGTTCTTCGACACCCAGGAGGCGCCGCCGTTCGTGCTTTTCAGAATCCCGCTGCCGTTCGTGGCCACGTAGATCTGCCCCGGATCGTCGGGACTCACCAGAATACTGTAAACTTCATGGCCGACGTTATACAGCTCCGTGACTTCAAAGGAATCCGGGGGAGCGGAAAACAAAAACCCGCTGCACAGGGCAAGTACAACCACCAGACCCGTTTTACGATTCATTTTTCAACCCCGACTGTTAGGGCCCTCTCAGTGCTTCGGACGATCCTCCATTTGGAGGGATCGCCTGGAGACCGGATCGTATCCGTTTAGGGTGCAGGCCAGTCCGGCGGTCCGGGCAGCTTGCCTGAGGACGGTTCTTCCTTCGCCGGCTTTCCGGTCAACACCACCGTGCCGACCGCTGCAACGGCGATTCCGGCCGCCACCAGGCCGGTCTTTTTTACATCGAATGCACTTTTCTTTCTGAGCCTGGGCTCCTTGAGCGCAGGCTTCTTCGATGTGGCCTGAGCCGCGCTCTTCACAGGCTCCGCAGGCGTCTTGACCGGGCGCACGCCCGCATGCGAGATCCCAAAAGCAAACAGGACGACAATCGAAATGATTTTCCGCATGAATCGCCTTTCCTGTTATGGGATGATGGCTATCGGCAGGTCGCCGACGAGCTGCCCCTCGGGTATGATGATGACCGGATGCTGGCTGCCGCGTGTCACATTGGGGATTTCACTGGCAATGTGGCGGTACAGTTCCATGACGTCCACAACCTTGTCCTGATTGGTGTCCGCCCCGCCCTTCAACCCGTCCAGCAGGTAATAGCTGAACAGCCCGTGCTTCAGCCGGGCGTCTTCGATGGACACCTCGTCGAATTTGGAAGCTGTGATGGTGATGCGGCCCTCCACTTCGTTGAGTTTTTCGATGAAGGAGCGCGCAACCTCGCTGCCCCTGTTCTGGGTGAGGATGCCGCCGCTGTGGCAGGTGTCGATGAACAACAAAAGCCGTTTCGCGCCGATCCGCTTCAGGCTGCTGGTGAATTCCACGTCCTTGATCGCCGTACCGAACAGATTGTCCTTCTGGGAATCATGTGCGATGAAGAAATATTCACCCGCCTCCTGCATGCCGTGCCCGGCCAGGAAGATGATGACCAGGTCGTGAGGCGCGGATCTCGACAGAAAATAGGCCAGAGCCTCGGTGATGGCGGAGCGCGTCGCGTTCTCGTTGGTCAGGAGCTTGATGTGGGTCTCCTCGAAAGCGCCCTGCTCGTCGAAAAACCGGTACAGGGCCTCCGCGTCACGGTCCGCATAGGCCAGGGCAGGGATCGTGGTGTCCTGGTACCGGCTGATGCCTGCGAACAGGCCGAAAAGTTTAGGCTGTATCCGCTTGACAGCGACACGGCTTTCCGAACTCTGCCCCGCATCGTCGATCACACGGATTCTGATTTCATTCGTACCGGGCTTGAGGGGGATCTGATTTTCGATCATATGGGACCGCGGCTTCTCCTGTCCGTCGGGAACGAGTTTCATGCCCCTCGCGGCGGTGAACGCATTGTCATTGACGAAAAGCTCCACGTTCTCTATCCCCGCATCCGCCAACAGTTTCGCCTCCAGTCTGACCGTCTCCTCAAAAACCTGCGCGCCTGTTGCAGGCGAGTAAACCACAATGGAAGGCGGCATGAAATCCGCCTGCTTCGCCTTCCTGAGCGGTGCTTGAAACGCGGCGCCGGCCAGATGATCCCTGATCCGGCTGCGTTCCGAGGCGAGTATGTTCAGGGAAAGCATTTTCCTCCATGTGCTTTCGGCATTTGAATAATCCTCCAAACCTTCATAGCAAACCGCCAGGTTTTCCAAAATGTCGGGGGAATCCGGCTGCCGTTCGATCAGCCGCAGAAAATAGGGCTGCGCGTTCTCAAAATCCCTGAGCTCCACGAGAACACGGCCCAGATTGTAGGTGTTCTCTTCCCCCGGACGGATATCGAAGGATTTCCGGAAACTGACCGCTGCAAGCTCCCTGCGGCCCTGCTGATAATAAACGAGACCCAGACCCAGCATGACAGTCTCGTCCATGGGATTCAGCTCGGCCGCTTTGAGCAGCTGACGCTCCGCTTCATCGTATTTTTGCATCTGGTAGTACGCCATGCCCAGCCCCAGATAACCGTCAGGCCAGCCCGGATTCTTCACGATCGATTGCCGGAACACCTGAACGGCGTGGTCATAATCGCCGGCAGCATAATAATCAATGCCCGCATTGTAGTTTTTGACATAGGATTTGGAGCAGCCCGTCAGAAGAATCAGTAAGGCCGAACAGGCAGCGGGCAGAGGCGTAAAAAGGGAACGTTTCATAGATGCCTCTTGAATGATTGAACTTCCCCGCCGAAAAAGACGGGGGATCTCAGCCCTGAACGAGAAACACGTTTCCAATGAACTACCCCGACGCAAGCAGCGGGGTATCAAAAGAAAATTCAATACATCATACGCCCCAGGGGCGGGGGATTTGGCCCATAGAAATTCAAGCTTTCCGGCTGCGAGCCGCCGGGGAATCGTCGATGTGTAGGGAAAAATTTATTTGTATTCGCTCGCTTCCCCCGGGTCAAAGCCCGGGACAGGCCCCGCGGCAAGCCTCTGGAAATGCTCCCGCTGTCGGATCCGTTCTTTATCGTCTGATGGTCACAACGCGGTACTCATAACCGAACCGGTAACCCGTCCTCCGGTCCAGGAAAAGGTTTTTGATCAGGTCGAAGACGAGCGGGGCCCAGGCCAGCACTGTGGATTGCGGATACAGGACAAAACCCAGATTGACGACATTGTCCTTCACGGGCGCGCCGGGACCCGCGGCGCCGGAAATCCGGTTTCGTTTTTCCATGACCAGGGAATCAATTTTCGAAAACGGCACGGAACTGGCGATGACAATGGCGATCTCCTCGGCATGATCCACGCCGGGCGGAAGGGTCGCGACGTATTGATAGGTATCTTCCGTTCCGGGAATGCGGTGACGGACATCCTCGTCGAACAGGTCGCTCCCGAATCCCTGCACGCCGTATTCCGAATCCATCGCCAGGTACGGAAATTTCTGCAGGATTTCCCCTGACTGCACCACGTACAGCAGGCGCACATGGGCCCTTTCCTCAACGGTGACATAGACGTACGGACGGTCGCCCTCGATGTAAAGGCCGTCCCTGTGGCTCAGATCCAGTTGGATGTCGATTTTTCCGTCCGCGTTTTTTTTCACATTCTTGAATTTCTCCTCGAAAATGCCGAGCAACTCCCGTGTCCGGTCCGAGACAGTCCCCCGGTAGGCGGGATTGCAGGACATCACAAGCCAGGCGGATGCCAACAGGACGCAGGCGCTTCCTTTCAGGCGGGTATGCCTTCTCATGGGTTCCAATCCTCAGGTACTGTCCAGGTCAGGGTGCGACCCGGATGGTGAGGGTCTTTTCACTGTAGGCGGCGCCTTTCTGATCCTTCAGAATTTGCATGCCCCGGACCCTGATATTGACGCTTTCCTCAACGCTCTGGACCATGCGGGGGTCCGTGCTGGCGAATACCTTCAGGCATTCCGTTCCGAACGGCTCCACGGCCACGACATGATAAGTGGCCTCAGGAGGAAACCGGTACAGCCGTCCCGCCCGGATAAAAGGATCATCGGATGGATACGCGGGAAACAGGGTGAGGTCATTGCCTTCGGAGTCCCGGTAGAGAATGCGGATGAAACAATCCCTGTCCGACCGCACATAGACGATCAGCGTGTCTCCAGGGCTGTATTCCGAGTTATCCGCATGGTTGACGAAAACTTCGAGTCCGATGGCATTCACCCCGTCAACCGCCGACTCCCGCAGATCCTCAAAAACAACGTTTTCATGGTTCTCGGAATAAAGGGCAACATCCTGGGGAGGACCGGTCCTTTCGAGCAGCGCGGAGGCATCCGCGACAATCCGCCTTTTCCCGGCATCCGCAATAAACGCCGACACCTTGATCCTGTCCCCCCATTCCCGGTACTCCCCGGTCAATACAAATTCGGCGCCTGCCATCATGCCGATGTTTTCCGGTATGGCCGGCGTGACCGGTTCCACCTGCCAGTCCCTCGAGCGGACGAGTTCGCGGATCCGTTCCCGCCTGATCACATGGAACACTTTGCTGCTCTGTTCCAGCAGGTTTTCCATCTCACTGGAAATCCAATCGCCGAATTCCGACGATGCCTTTACGCCGTTTTCCTCGTACTGGAATCCATGCACGTACAGGGCACGGGG
>JAFGEX010000053.1 GCA_016931355.1 bacterium | reverse complement strand
CAGGCCGGCCCGCCCGGCGATACAACCGGGGCCGGGGATGTCCTGTTCGCAGCCTACCTGGCAGTCCGGATGCACAGGGGGCGCGGTCGGAAGGAGGCGCTGCATCATGCGGCCCGCATCGCATCCGATCATGTCTGCGGTCTCTATATTCCGCCTGAAGACCTTCTGATCCCGGATTGAAGATTAAAGACCGCAAGCAGCGTGCTTACCCCCCATTTGTTCGGTGTGACAGGCACCTGCCGGCGAAGTGAGGCGCCCGGCCGCAAGCGGACAAGACGCATCGATCGGAACGAAAAAAGAACGGTGATGGTGCGCGCCTGTCCTGAGTATCCTGCGCTGAGAATATGTCCGCAGGCAGATTCACATGACCCTGAAAACGGGAGAATCGGATGAATTCCAATCAGGATACAACCGCCCGCCGTCCCAACGGCATCTGGCGGCTCGGCGATATTCTCAGGGAGGGAACGCTGTTTCTCTCATCGCGTCAGATCGAAAATCCGAGGCTGGACGCCGAAAGGCTGCTCTGCAAGGTCATGGGGAAACGGCGCATCGATCTTTACCTATGCCACGACCAACCTGTCTCACCCGCTGAAAGAGCCGGGTTTAAAAATCTTCTCCTGCGCAGGGCTTCCCGGGAACCCCTGCAGTACATCCTGGGTGAAACGGAATTCATGTCCCTGCCCTTCCGCTTATCCCCGCACGTGCTGATCCCCAGGCCCGAAACGGAAATCCTGGTTGAAATGGTTCTGAACCTGGTTCCAGTCCGGGAGGCCGTGTCCATCCTCGACATCGGAACAGGCAGCGGCTGCATTGCCGTCAGCCTGGCCTTTTATCTTCCCCGGTCCGGCATCACAGCTGTCGACATATCCCGGTCCGCGTTGGATATCGCTGCAGAGAACGCAGTCCTGAACGGAGTTCAGGAAAGGATTCGGTTTCAAATCCTGGACATCCGGTCGCCGGAATCCCCTCCGGAATTTGAGTCCGGATTCCGTTTCATCGTCTCCAATCCCCCTTACATTTCTCAGCCGGAATGGGAAACACTGGCGCCGGAAATCAAAAACCACGAGCCCGGCATCGCGCTTTACGCCGGTGCCGACGGCCTCAGCCTGCACCGGTTGGTTGCCGAAAAATCCTTTGACTGGCTTCAGGCCGGGGGAATGCTCATCCTGGAGGTCGGTCTCGGCCAGGCTGATCCGGCAGGTGAGATATTGAGGAAAAAAGGGTACCGTTCCGTCGCTTCCCGGAAGGATCTCGCGGGGGTGGAGAGAATCGTTTCCGGGATACGCTGAACCTCCCGGGGCATTTTTTTTTGGAGTTTCTGGTTTTTTTTTGTAATTTATCCGGCAATCTGGAATCTCGCCGGACCGGTGCTTCCGGGCCCTTTTCGATCCACAGGAATAAGGACAGCCGGATTCACACGCATCCCCCGCAGCCTGGCAAGGCCAATGCGTCCGGGGACAAAACTGAGAGACGTGGATTTTGATTTCTACGAAGGAGTATTCATGAAGCAGAGCAGAGGAACAGGGAAAAAGATTCAGGACATCCTCCGGGAGGCGATTGAGGGAGTGAACTGGTACCTCGATGAAAACAAGACTCTGATCCGTCAGGAGATATACGAAAGCGCGAAAAAAAATGTGCCTGAGAAGCTGGAAGCCTGGCTCAGCCATCCCGGGGTTGATGCCCTGTCTCCGCATGCCAAAGACGGCATCGTACAGGCGATTGAACAGAAACGCTGGGCAAACCTGATCGATGCCTTTCTGGATGAAATCGCATTCGGCACAGGGGGCATACGCGGCGTTGCCGCATTTGCCAGCCGGTCCGATGAATCGGAACTCGTCCAGCTGCACAAGGAGGGCATTCAGGCTCCCATACTCCGAGGACCCAACACGATCAATGACCTGGTTCTCATGCTGAAATCGGCCGGTGTGGCGAAATACGCACGCGAAAACGGCCTCAAGGCGGTGGTGATCGGCTACGACAGCCGCATCCAGGGCGGGCAATTTGCCGAACTCATCACCCGGATTTTCCTGGCGCAGAATATGACCGTGTACCTTTTCGACAACGCCTGCCCCTACCCCGAACTGACCTTCGCCATCCCCCATCTCCGTGCGGATATGGGCATTTTGATATCCGCAAGCCACAACGACCGTCGGTACAACGGCTACAAACTATCCGCCGGGACAGGCGCTCAATTTGAAAAAGCCGAAAGGGACAAAATTTTCTTCCGGTATATCAGCCACATGAAATTCGAAGACGTGGAGATTCTCCCGGAGATCCGGAAAAACTGCAAAAACCTCTTTTTCCTCGGCGGAGACGGGCCCCTGCCCGGCCGCAATTATTACGAGCGGGAAAGCTCCATCATCAACATGCACCAGGCGCACCGGGATCATATCCGGACATTTATACTCGATGACCGGTTGCTTGAAAAATGGGCTCCGCAATGCAGGATCGGATATTCCGCCTATCACGGAGCCGGACGCATCGCTGTTCCGGCGCTGCTCCGGTCCTTCCATTTTAACCATGTTCAAATCATTCAGAAACTGAACGAACTGGACGGCCTGTTCCCCTGTTTTGCCCTCGAACAGCAGCCCGACCCCGGAGACAACGTAGCCGCCGAAGTGGCGGTTCAGGAATTCAAGGCCGAATACGGGGAAGAGAATTTCGGCAAACTGGATCTTTTGATCGGAACGGATCCGGATGCGGACCGGGCGGGATTCATTGTCAAGGTCCCCGAAAAACAGAAACGCTGCTACGCGGAGATCAACCGAAAGCCGGCCAGCCTTTTAACGGCATTGAAGGACGCTCTGCCCCACCATGCGGAGCGGAAGGATTACGATTGGCATCTGCTCGATGCGGACAACGCCTGGACCCTGCTGCTCTGGTACAGGCTCATGAAAGAAACGGAACTGAACGGAGGCCGGCTTCCGGATTCGGACAAAAAGTTCATTTCCCTCTCCCATACGACGTCGGATTCCATGGTCCGGCTGGTGAGGCAGTACGGCCTGGGCGTCATCAAGACCTGGGTGGGATTCGCCTATCTTGCGAATTCGGTTTATATGGCCTGGAACGGCCGGGACGTCGTCCGGACACTCGCAGAATGGAACCAGCGGGATCCGGAAATGGGGACCGGAGATCCGGAAAAAGACCTGGGGAAAAAGATATTCGCAGGCCAGGCGCATGCCGTGCTTTTCGACACCCTGGACATGGAGCAACCCGGCCGGAAATACAATTTTGCCGCATTGGAACAGAGCAACGGCTTCAGCATACTCGGGCCTAAACCCGCTGCAGATGAAGTCTGGGGAAAGGGCGGGCATGTGCGCGACAAGGACGGCACCTTCGCAGCCATTCTTCTTGCGGAAGTGCAGGCTTATGCCAAATCCAGGGGATTGAGCCTGATTGAACTTCTGGACCAGCACATCTATCTGGATCCGGACATCGGCCTCTTTGTCGGATACTATGAACCGGAGCCCTATTGGGGACAGTTTGAGGGCCCGGCAGGGATGTCTAAGAAAATCAACCTTCTGAAGGAGACGGAAAATCTCCAAGAAGGATTTGAAGCGGGGAATGCCCTGTCATTCGCCGGGCAGAAAACAGTGAGAATCGAATCCTACAGAACCGGTAAATACGACGGCCTGCACAGGTGGAAGCACCATGACCTGCCGTATTGCAACGGTTTTCCGGATGAGGGGATTCGCTTCTTCTTCGATGAGGAAGGATACAACCATCTGACCGTGAGACCCTCGGGGACATCCCAGTGTCTGCGCTTTCATATTCAGCTGAAAGGCCAGGACGTCCGGCAGGACAATCTCTGTCACAAAAAAGAAGAATACTACCGTCTCGCCAAGGACATCGTGGCGGATGCGAGGAAAAAAATCGGCTGCTGAAACGTCCCATACCCGGGTATCCTTCGTGTTTAGGACGGATAGCAGTTCCCCGGCGGTTCGCTGCAGCAATCTTCTCGTTTAAATGGGTTTGAATCTGACAGCGAGCGCATTCCCCATCGATTGCGGCGGGGTAAGCGAGCATATCCAAATGTCCTGCCCCCTACAGATCGAAGATTCCCCACCGCTTGCTCCCGGGGAGCTTCCATTCGCCCGCATACCCCTCAACGAGCCGCGGGGTATGCGTTCTCTGCCGGATTCGGCTCTCCCGCAATGCAGGACAGGGCGATTGCGGGTGCAGGGCGGGAATTTTTCCATTCCTGACCGGGTCCGTGAAAACCTTATTTTTTATCCATCCTCCAGGTCCATTTTCCGATGTTCAAAAATCGCCTCTTTGCAATCAGCCGTATTCGTTGTGGCATGGTTTTGGTAAAAATGTTAAGCGGATACTGGGTTTGTACTTTTTAAAATACTTATTTCTTTAGGTTTATCTCTATTATTAACCGTCCGGGGAATGGCTGTTTTTCATCCAACCGGGTGGTTGATGGCTGATGAGCAGCCTTAACGGGGGACATTCCATGAGCCGTTTGAACGGGATGGGGAGAATCATTCTATTCATTCTTCTTGTATCCAATCCCTCATTCTCCCAACCCAATTGGAGTAAAGCCATCACCATAGCCGGCGGCAGCACGCCTTATTTCGACATTGATAGAAGAAACGGCGACCTGCACATCCTCACCATGCTGTCCGTCAAGGGCGTCTATTATACACGTACCGATTCGCTCGGCAATATTCTGGAGCAGGGGCCGGTTCCGGGAGCGGAGAATGATGAGGGCAATTGGGACTTCGGTGCCGTGATTGCCGTTGACAACCAGGGCTATCCCCATGTCTGCTATCGTGTTCCGCACGCCGACTGGCATTATGACCTGTACTATACAACCAAAACGCCGACTGGATGGTCCTCTCCTCTGCAGCTCGACTTAAATGTGCTTCGCGGATATCAAATCAGGATTGCCATAGACCGCGATGACAGGATCCATATCGTGAGAAGCGCCTATCTGACGAACACCTTCGGAACCGTGACCTATTACCGCATTCATCACGGTTCCCTGGAAGGCGTGCAGGCCGATATCGGCATACCCAAGCCGAAGGATATTCCCTCGAATTTCTGGCATGACGACCGCCTTGAAATCGCGGCTTCGCCGGACGGGGAAATCCATATGCTTCTGGGGTGCCCGTACCTTTATGGGGGAGGCATATCCTACTACAAGGTGGCTGCCGGACAATCCGCCTTCTCATTCATCAAGCGGATACATTCCTCCAGATGCCCCAGCCGGAACGGGGCTCCGGATCTGTTCATCGATTCAACGGGAACCGGATACGCCAGCTACGGTGCCCTGGTGGACAATGACCTTTCCCAATATCCCTCCATCCGTTTCGTTCAATTCAAGGGATCCACGATACTCTCAACCCGGCCTGTGAATGTCAAAGGCGATCTGCAATCCTGGAAAAACGGAAACGGCTGGGGCCTGTCTTCCATCGCGGCAACACCGGATGGGCAGTATGTGCTGATCGCTTATGTCACCAGGGATGCCGGAACCTTATATACCGTGTTTTCCTCGGATTTCGGAAAAACCTGGACGAAGTCCGGATCATTGGCCAATTCCAGCGGAGGCGAGGAAGGCAGGAACAGGCATTTGATCCGTTCCTACAAAAACCATTTTTACCTGGTTTATCCGGAAAATGCCGGAACAGCCGGACACTGGGTCAAGCTGCGGATCATGCGGGATGTCGGCGAACTGCCCCCGAGTGCAGTTCTTCCATCGGAAATACAGGGATTCGAAGGAACAGCGGTCTTACTGGATGCTTCCGAGTCCAGGGACAACGGTCAAAATGCGGGAATCGTCGGATACGATTGGGACTGGAACGGGGACGGGATTTTCGACCAGAGCACGGAGACGCCGGTTGTATCCCGGTTGTATCCGGATGATTTTGAGGGCAATGTCATTCTCCGCGTGCGGGACAGGGCCGGATTCACCGCCAGCACGACCGCCGCCGTGGTGATCGACAACGTTAATCCGGTCCTGGACATCGGCTCTGACCGCACCATCATGGAGGGAGATACGGTCCATCTGCACGCCGGCTTCACGGATCCCGGCTCAGACACGCACACCTTTCAGTGGAAATTCAACGGCAGCGGAACGGATGAAAACCAGACGCTGGACCGAGTATTCCCTGACGACGGTTTTTTCCGCATCGAGTGCACGGTACGCGATGACGACGGCGGAAGCGCAACCAAAACCATTTACATCACAGTCATGAATGTGGCGCCGGTTGCCCGTATCACAGGCCCCGCCTCCGCCATCCCGGGCCAAAACCTCCGGTATCTGGCTCTGATACAGGATCCCGGCAACCTGGATGTGATCACCAGCAGGTGGGACTTGAACAGGGACGGTATTTATGAAATGACGGGCCAGACCGCCGACTGCCGCTTTGATGTCAAGGGTTTTTATGAAATCCGCCTCCGCGTGGAGGATGGAGACGGAGGAACCGGTACGGATACCCTGGTGATCCTCGTCACCAACGGCGGGCCGCTGATCATGCCGATTCCCGACCAGACGGTCGATGAGGGTGGGACTTTCAGTCCCATTTCGCTTCTGGCTCAGGCCAGGGATCCGGTTTACGAATCGGACGTTCTGGACTGGCGCGTGAGAGGCAATGTGGAACTCCTGACGGAGATAAAGAACAATACGCTGAATGTTTCAGTCCCCGGTCCTGAATGGTCCGGGCAGGAAAAAATTTGGCTGATCTGCGAAAATCCCGCCCAGGCGGCGGATTCAACGGGTGTCACCTTCACCGTGAGACCGGTCAACGACCCGCCCAGATGGACGGACGACTTTCCGGATATTGTGTTCCCGGAGGACAGCACGGTCTGCTTCCCGCCCTCCTTCCTGCTTGACCGCTGCTCCGACGCGGACGACAGCATCCGTTCGCTTCATTTCAGCCTTTCCGGAAATCAGTTCATTTCCTGGAGCCTGGATTCGGCTTCGAAAACGCTGTGCTTGAACACCCCGGCGGACTGGTTCGGAGAGGATCAGGTGGATTTCGTGGTTATGGATGCAGCCGGCGCCACGGATCGGAAACCGTGCAGGATCGTGGTCACCAACATTTCCGAACTCCCCAGGGCCTTCGCACTGCTCGATCCGCTCTTCCTGGACGCGGATTCCTGGCCCGATACCCTGCAATTCACATGGATGCCTTCTCTTGATGTCGATTCGGACGATGACATATACTATGAGTTCATCCTGGAGCGTTCCGGGGAAACCTCGGGTTTGAACCGTAGAAGCCTGATGGTCAGTGATACCACCCTTCAGTTCGTACCGGATCCCGAACTCCCGGAAGGCACCTATTTGTGGTGGGTCAAGGCGCTGAACCGGATCAATCAATACATCCAAAGCCAAAACATGGGCATCCTCAACATCGGACAGTCAGCGGCCGGGAAAGATCCGCCCGTGCCGCAGCATTTCGACCTGTTTCAGAATGTCCCGAATCCCTTCAATCCGAGCACGCGCATCACCTATCACCTCGCCCGGCCCTGCGAGATGCGGCTGTCGGTATTCAACACACGCGGCCAGATCATCCGGATCCTCGAATCGGGACGCCGGGATGCGGGCGTGTTCTCTGCCGATTGGGAGGGCACAGACGAATACGGGAACCGGATTCCGTCCGGCATCTATCTGATCCGCCTGGAGGCCGGAGGACAGGTTTTCAGAAAAAAGGCATTGTTTGTCCAATAATCATGGAGATCTCCTGAAATCATGCTTAAAAAAATTGTGATGTACAGCCTCCTTTTGACATCGGCCGTTCTGAACGCGCAAATTCCGTGGGAAGGGCCGATGCCGGTCGGAGCCGGCACAGTCATGGATTTCGACCTGGATCCGGTGAGCGGAAACCTGCATGTCGTATCCGCATACAGCGGAAATCCAGGCGTCCTGTACACGGTCCTGGATCCGGACGGCAATCCGCTGTCCCAGGAAAAAATCGCGGGGACCGAGGCGGACAAGGGTCACACCGAGTTTATCAGCCCCTCCATTACCGTGGATTACAGCGGAACACCGCATATTTGCTACCGGAAATTCGAATCCACCCTCTATTATGTATCGATCTACTACATTCGCAAGGCAGGCGCCGCCTGGTCCACCCCGCTGGAAATCGTCAAGAATTCCTGCCGCGCGTACATCGTGCGGATGGCAGCGGACCGCAACAACCGGATCCATGTGGTCACGGCCAAATCCACAACCCCCCCGGACGGTATGTACGGGAAATGGTCCTACCATTTGATCGTGGACGGCCAGAAGACATCCTTTCTCGACATCGGCAATCAACGCTGCGACAACCGCATGGAAATTGCAGTGGGGAGCAATGGAGATGTTCATATCGTGAGCGGGCAGCCGAACGCCGGCACGCAGCAGGGGAAAATTGAATATTACAAAATCCCCGGTGGAAACGGAAACATTGAACTGGTCGAGGACATCCATTCGACCGACTGCTACAGCCGGAATGGAGCGCCGGATGTCTTCTGCGACCAGAACGGCAACACACATTTTTGCTATGGATCGAAGAATGACAGTGAAATCGACGGAAAAGGATCCATCCGGTATGTCAAATACCAGGGCGGCACCAAGGTGATAGACCGGCGGGTAACGCCCGGATACAGCACCGGCGCCCTGGAAACATGGAAAGACAATGAAGGCTGGGGCCTTGCGTCCGTCGCATCCAGCGCGAACGGCCAATACGTGCTCATCGTCTATCTGACCAAACTGGGCGGAGACATGTATTCCGTGTTCTCCACGGACGGGGGCGTCAACTGGGCCGCACCGCAAAAAATAACACCCGTAGATCCCTGGACATTCGGCGACGGCCGGGATCTGCATCTGGTCCGCGCGTACCGGAACAATTTTTACGTGCTCTATCCCCGGTATAATAATTACATACGGCTTCATAAAATCATCAAATACGGAGTGGAACCCCCGGTGGCGGACGCAGGCGGTCCGTATTCTGGTTTCGAGGGAACTCCCCTGCAGATGGATGCCTCTGCTTCCTCCGATCCGAGCCAGAACGGAGGCCTGGTTAAATTTGAATGGGACTGGGACCACGACGGCATATTTGACGAGGAATCCGCGATCTCCCAGCCCACACATCTCTGGGATGATGATTTCATCGGCACGGTGACACTTCGCGTCACGAACGGAGGCGGAGACACGGATACGGACGAAACGCAGGTGAGTATTCTCAACCGGAATCCCGTCATTCAGGCCGGTCAGGATCTTTCCGGTCTGGAAGGCGATACTTTCTCCTTCAATGCGACGATTCAGGATCCGGGCAACGATGAATTCCTGATCGGTTGGAAATTCGGGGATCAAAGCACCGGTGCGGGCCTGTCGGTCAACCATGTTTATCTTGAAAACGGCGTTTACACGGTCATTGCGGGTGTTGAGGACGACGATGGGGGAACCGACCTGGATACCCTGGTGGTTACGGTTCAAAATGCACCACCCACTGCGGATGCGGGAGGCCCTTACTCCGGCTATGCCGGCAATCCGGTGGATTTAACCGGTCAGGCGACTGATCCGGGCAGTCAGGACACCTTCATCTATTCCTGGGATACGGACAACAACGGCACCTATGAATCGGCCGGTCAGAGCATATCCACTACTTTTTCAACTCCGGGTGTTTATCCGGTCTGGTTCAGGGTGCAGGACGACGACGGCGGATCGGACGTGGACAGCGTGCACGTCAAAATATTGAAGAATGCACCGAAAATCCTCGATATTCCGGATCAGGTCATTGCTGAAGGCGGGGCCTTTCTACCCATTGCCCTAGATCAATGGGTGACGCATCCGAGCCAGAGCGCATCCGATATGAATTGGAGCTGTTCAGGCAATGTCGCGCTGAAAGTCAAGATACAGAACCGTATCCTGACGGTTCAGCCTCCGGATGCCGATTGGAACGGCGAGGAAAGCCTGTACCTCACGGTCCGTGATTTGTTCGGAAACAGCGACGACCAAGAGGTTCTGTTTACCGTAACCAGGGTGAACACGCCCCCCTCCTGGAAGCAAGCACCCCTGCCGCTGACCTTTCCTGAAGACAGCTCCCTGATCCTGACCTTTTTAACCCTTCGGGGGTATGTCGAGGACGCAGACCATGCGTCCGGAGAACTCTCGTTCAATGCAGTGGGCGATTCCAACATCTGGTGCACCGTCACCCCGGCTTCTCAAAACATCCTCCTCACCGCGTCTCCCAGGTGGCACGGCCGTGGGACCGTCCAGTTTATTGTCCTGGATCCGGAAGGTCTCTCGGATACCACCTCGGTGGCTGTGACCGTCACAGACGTGATCGATCCCCCGGCGCCGTTTTCACTGATATCGCCGACCTATATGCGTTTTGTGCTGTGGCCCGGCGCCATTCATTTCTATTGGAATGCATCGCATGATCCGGACGGGAACGCTCCGATCACCTATGTCTGGCAACTGGTGCAGATCGAACCTGCCACCCATGAAATTTTAGCCGAGCAGGCCACCCGGGATACAACGCTTCGCGTCGAAATGTCCTCCCAGAATGGACCGGGGGTCTATGGGTGGAGGGTCTGGGCTGTAAAAGCCCTCGGAGATTCGACGCTCAGCACAGGGGCCAGTAACGGCATGTACTTCATCCGCGTGGATCCCGTATCCGGCATCGGCCTTCTCTCTGATATGGAGGCACCGGATCATTTCGGTCTGGCCCAGAATGTCCCCAATCCGTTCAATCCGGCCACGGAGATTCAGTACATGATCGCGGAATCCGGGCCGGTCACTCTGTCCGTCTACAACATGCTGGGCCAGCGCATACGCCTTCTGGACCAGGGCCTCAAATCCCCGGGGACCTACAGGACGTTATGGGACGGGAGAAACGCCGACGGGCTGAAAACGCCTTCCGGGATTTACATCTGCCGGCTGGAAACGGCGAAAGGCGTTTTCATGAAAAAGATGATGCTTCTCGAATGAACCGGCATTTCGTGCAAACCGGTGACAAATCCCCTGTGAAATACGGTTTCAGGCCGGCTGGTCCGCCGGGGGCAACGCTTTCTTTTTCACGCAATCGATTGGGACGGTCAGCGGACGCATTCCCCCATGCCCAACGCGGGCTATGGGAGCGAATCCCAAGGTCTTCCCTCCGGGAGAATGAAAATTCGCCGGCAGCTCAGGGCCATGGCAATTCCATTTGCAGGCGCAACGGTGGATTTTAATCAGGGATCGCCCTCCCCGCTATTTGGCAATCACCCGACTGCCGGCCGGTTGACCCCTTTTCATCCTGCGTACAGCCTTCACCACCTCCATCGCCCATAACGGGAAGGAAGAAATAACGAGAACCAGGGTCCAGTCGATCAGGGAGAGCGATTCCGTCTTGAAAATGGTCTTCATCCACGGCAGTGATACGGCTCCCACCTGAAGGCTGAACGATACCAGAAACGCGGATATCAGCTTCTTGTTCGTGAAAAATCCGATCTTGAAAATCGATTCCGTTGTGCTGCGGCAATTAAAGGCGTGATACAACTGACTCACGGACAGCACGATGAAAGAGGCTGTACGAGCCCTTTCAATCCCTTGTTTCTCAACGTAATAGACCAGATAGAAAGCGGCCAGGCTGCACAGGGCGATGAAGGCGCCCTGAAGCAGAATGGTCAATGCCGTTTGCCGGTTCAGAACGCCCTCATCCCTCCGGCGGGGCGGCTGCCTCATGACGGTTTCATCGACTGGTTCCACACCGAGGGCAAGCGCCGGTAGCCCGTCCGTGACGAGGTTGACCCACAGGATATGTATCGGCAGAAGCGGGATGGGCATCCGGGTGAGGGAAGAAACGAACATCACCAGGATTTCGCCGGCGTTGCAGGAAAGCAGATAATGGATAAATTTCTTGATGTTGTCATAGATGCCCCTTCCCTCCTCCACAGCGGCGATGATGGAGGCGAAGTTGTCGTCTGTGATGACCATATCCGACACTTCCTTGGTCACGTCCGTGCCCGTGATACCCATGGCAACGCCGATATCAGCCTCCTTGACGGCCGGGGCGTCGTTTACGCCGTCACCGGTCATGGCCACAACATGGCCGAGGGATTTCCAGGCCTTGACGATACGCAGTTTGTGCTCGGGGGAAACCCTTGCATATACGGGAATGCGGCCGACCTTTTCCGGAAATTCCCCGTCCGGGATTTTATCCAGCTCCTCGCCGGTCAAAGCCTGGGAATCCTGCCCAAAAAATCCCAGATCCTTGGCAATGGCCACGGCCGTGTTTTGATGATCCCCGGTGATCATGACCGGACGGATGCCGGCGGTCTGGCACGCGACCATGGCCTGCCTCACCTCTTCGCGCGGGGGATCAATCATGGCGGCCAATCCGGCAAAAATGAGATTTTTTTCAACCGAATCGGCCGTCCATTTCCGGCCTGTTTTTACCGGTTCATACCGGTAGGCCAGGGCCAAAACCCTCATGGCGGATTGCGCGAGCCGGTTGATCACGCCGTGTATGTGCTTCTTCTCTTCTGCAGACAGAGGCTCAATTCTGCCGTCAATGTCGATGGCTGTGCAGATGTCGAGCATCATGTCCGGCGCGCCCTTGACGAAAAATCCTTGTCCTTCCGGCGCTTCACGGATCACGCTCATCCGCTTCCTTTCTGAATCAAATGGGATCTCATCGACAAAGGGGGCCGTCTTTTCCTCTCTTTCCAGCCACAACCCCGCCTTGGCTGCAGCTGTGAGAAGGGCAGCCTCTGTTGGATCACCTGAAATAGCCCATCCGTCCTTCCGGTAAACCAGCCTGGCCCCATTGCACAGAATCCCGCATTTCAGAGCCTGCAAAAGGCTTGAATGTTCCTTCAGGTTCACGACCTGATCCGCATGATGAATCTCGCCATCAGGACTGTATCCGATCCCCGTGACGCGGTAGGATTTACGGCCCGCATAAACGGCCTGGACGGTCATTTCGTTCCGGGTCAGCGTTCCTGTTTTATCCGAGCAGATGACCGTGGCGCAACCGAGCGTTTCAACGGAGGGGAGCTTCCGTATCAGGGCGTTCCGCTTGACCATGCGCTGAACGCCCAGAGCCAGCGCAATGGTGACAACGGCAGGCAGGCCTTCGGGAATCGCGGCAACGGCCAGGCTGACTGAAGTGAGGAAAATATCAACGAACCTGCCCCCGCGCAGCCACTCCAGAAAAAAAATGACAGCCACCAGACCCAGGCAGAGAAACACCAGCCATCTCCCGAATTGATCCAGCTTCCGCTGCAATGGGGTTGTTTCGCGGCCTGAGGATTGAATAAGCCCCGCAATCTTGCCCAGTTCGGTGTTCATGGCCGTTTCCACAACCAGTGCCCTGGCCTTGCCGGATACCACAGAGGTTCCTGTATAAACCATGTTGGCCCTGTCGCCCAGCGGGATGTTTTCCTTTTTCAGGACCTCGCCTGTTTTGACCGTGGGCACGGATTCACCGGTCAGGCTGGCTTCCTGCACAGAAAAATTGGAGCTGAGCCAGGAAATGCGGCAGTCTGCAGGGATATGATCTCCGGCCTCCAGCTCAATCAGATCGCCCGGAACCAAATCCGCAGACGGGACCAGGATGCGGGCGCCTTCCCGGAAGACTTTGGTTAAAGGGCTGGACAGTTTCCGGAGCGCGGCAAGAGACTTTTCCGCCCGGAATCCCTGGATGAAGCCGAGAATGGCATTCAAACAGACGATGCCGATGATGGCAAATGCGTCGATCCATTCCTTGAGAAAACCTGAAACCAGGGCTGCGCCGATGAGAATCCAGATGATCAGACCCTGGAATTGTTCGAGAAAGAGTCTGAAAGGACTCCGGCCTTTCTTTTCCTCCAGCCGGTTCGGCCCAAAACGGTCGAGTCTCTTCCCGGCATCCTCCAGCCCAAGGCCGGAATCCGCGTTTGTCTCAAGCTGCTTCGCTATTTCCGGAATGCCGATCTGCCACCACGATTTCATGGATCCGCCCTTTTAAGTTCAATATCCGTGGGATTGAAGTCTCTTGCCGGCCGGCGGCCGGGGAAGAAACCGGATCGAAGCTCACCGGCAGTGCGCTGCCGGAGCATCTTCGATCTGTCGGGAAAACAACAGATCAATTCGCTCGCCTACCCCGCAGCAAGCTGTTTCTGATGCGTGTACTGCAGGATTAAAATATAAGCATTATCAGGGAAAGGCGCAAATCGAACCGGACATCAAAATCAATCCCCGTCCGGTCCCGGTAAAAATCCCCTGTACAAGGCCCGAGGAATCCGGCGGCCTCGCATCCCGGAACGATGAGCCGCTTCAAAAAGGGAACCGGATAATCAGTCGGCCTAAAAAAAACTTGACTTTGGTAAATTATTTCTTATATTCTTTCCCTGATTTTGTTCCGGAGTAGCTCAATGGTAGAGCGGGTGGCTGTTAACCACTAGGCTGGGGGTTCGAGTCCCTCCTCCGGAGCCACGGGATGAAACCCTCATTCAAAAAATTTTTATTGAACACTTGACAACGAAGACGCGTTTTGCTAATTTAAATTGATTTTCGATAAAAAAAGGATTACCGGCAAACCATCCACCTCCAAATCTGTTAATAAAAAAAACGCTGCTCAATTTGATTCCATGCATCCAGGATGACGATTTTCAGAATCGGAAAGAATGAAAATCATTCAGACTTAAACATCAATCATGGCACGATTGTTGAACATACTATAAAGACGATTCATTGACCGGACAAGCCTCTGCAGAACAAATAATAATAAGTTATATAATTTCAAATACTTATTTGCACACCTGAAGATGACTGCAAAATCAAAATTTGCCTTTTAAATTACACAATTGACCACCTGGGTTTGCCAAAAACCGCCACAGGATGAATGCAGGGCAAATCAGGATTGAAAAATGTTCAGTCACGCCTGACCTTTCAAGGAGGATTTGGAGGATTTCCAATGCAGATTGACGAATTAAAGAAATTGAAAATCGCGGAGCTCACAGAGCTTGCCCAGACGATGAACGTGCCGGGGTATTCCGGTCTCCGCAAAACGGAGCTGATATTCCGGATCCTGGAACATCAGACCGAAAAGGACGGCAACATTTTTTCCGAAGGCGTCCTCGAAATTCTCCCGGACGGGTACGGCTTCCTCAGAAGCTCCGACACCAATTATCTTCCGGGTCCGGACGATATTTATGTTTCTCCTTCGCAGATTAAAAGATTCAGCCTGCGGACGGGCGACGTGGTGTCCGGACAGGTGAGGCCGCCCAAGGACAATGAACGCTTCTTCGCCCTGATCAAGGTGGAGGCCATCAACTTCGAGAATCCCGAAGAGGCCAAGAGCAAGATACTCTTTGACAACCTGACGCCTCTTTACCCCAATAAAAAAATTCTGCTGGAAACCGATGCCCGGGACTACACGACACGCATCATGGACATGTTCACGCCCATCGGAAAAGGCCAGCGCGGCCTCATCGTCGCACAACCCCGCACGGGCAAAACCATCATTCTTCAGAAAATAGCAAACGCCATCACCAAGAATCATCCCGAAGTCAAACTCATCGTCCTGTTGATCGACGAACGTCCCGAGGAAGTGACGGACATGGAACGTTCCGTCAAGGCCGAAGTCATCAGCTCGACTTTCGATGAACCGGCTGAACGTCATGTCCAGGTTGCGGATATGGTTCTTGAGAAGGCCAAACGGCTGGTTGAATACAGCCATGATGTGGTGATCCTCCTGGATTCCATCACCAGGTTGGCGCGCGCCCACAATGTCGTTGTCCCCCATTCGGGCAAGATCCTGTCCGGCGGCGTGGATTCCAATGCCCTTCACCGTCCCAAACGCTTCTTTGGCGCGGCCCGGAACGTTGAGGAAGGCGGGAGCCTGACCATCATCGCAACGGCCCTGATCGACACCGGCAGCCGAATGGACGAGGTGATCTTTGAGGAATTCAAGGGAACCGGCAACATGGAGCTTCAACTCAACCGGCAGCTGTCGGACCGGCGGATTTTCCCGGCCATAGACCTGAACAAATCCGGAACGCGGAAGGAAGAACTGCTGCTCGACGACAAAGACCTGAACCGGATCTGGATCCTGCGGAAACTGCTCAATGAACTCAACATGACCGAGGCGATGGAATTCCTGCTTGAAAAGATGAAGGGGACGAGAAACAACAAGGATTTCCTGCAGTCCATGAGCACCTGACGGATCCGGACTGTGCAGCATTATTTGCTTGCAAAATCCGGTAAAAATATTTATATTTAAAGATGTAATGTTATAATTTCATTCTGGAGGTTTAGACGTGAAAGAAAGCATCCATCCGGTTTACAAGACGTCTGTCGTGAAATGTGCCTGCGGGAACACTTTTGAAACGCGGTCCACGATGGGCGATATACACATCGAAATCTGCTCCAATTGCCATCCTTATTATACGGGCAGGCAAAAATTAGTCGATACCGCAGGCCGTGTCGAAAAATACATGAAGAAATACAAGCTGGATTCCCGGAAAAAAGTTGCCGAAAAAGAAGACAAATCCGAATAGACGCATTCTCAAATGGATCAACGGGATGACTGCCGTCGGGCGTGTCATTCCGTTTTTTTATGCCCAGACCGGCCTGGCCGGAGAGGAGCCCGATTCCTCTGCCGGGGGACAGGCTGTTCTCGAAGGCGTGATGATGCGTTCCGGGAATCATTTCAGCGTGGCGGTTCGAAAACCGGACGGAACGGTGCTCCTGCAGAAAAAACATTACCGTTCCTGGACCCGGAGGATCAAATGGCTGGGCTTGCCCTTTGTGCGCGGCGGTGTCATCCTCATCGAATCCCTGGCGCTCGGAATCCGGGCATTGAATTTTTCAAGCAATGTCCTGATGGCTGAGACGGAAGGCCAGGGAAACAAACCGTCACCCAAAACAAATTCCTCCACCGGATGGACGACGGCCGGCCTCATCGTTCTTTCATTCGCAGCCGGCATCGGGCTTTTCTTCACGCTTCCCCTGCTGGTCACCGGGTGGATCGGTATCCGGCACGGGGTTCTCTTCAACCTGGTGGACGGATGCCTGCGCCTCAGTTTCTTCATGGCCTATCTCTTTCTCATCAACCGGATGAAGGACATCCGGCGCGTCTTCGAATATCACGGAGCGGAGCACAAGGCCATTTTCGCACATGAGTCGGGCCTCCCCCTCACGGTCGGAGAAGTCAGAAATTTTTCAACGCATCATCCCAGATGCGGAACCAGCTTTCTGCTCATCGTCATGCTGGTCAGCATCGGGGTTTTCATGTTCCTCGGAAGGCCCCAGGACCTGTCCGACCGCCTGATTCGTTTCCTGTTTCTGCCCGTCATCGGCGGAATTTCCTATGAAATCATCCGTCTGGGCCGTTCTGGATTCTGCGGGCGGCTGTCCCGGATTCTGATCCTCCCCGGCCTTTGGGTACAAGCCCTGACCACGCGGGAACCCGACGATTCACAGATGGAAGTCGCCATTGTGGCTCTTCGGGCTGTATTGAACCTCGAAATGCCCGATTCGATCCGGATTGAAACCGTATAAGCCATGGAACAAACAGACGACAATCTTTTTTTAGCCAAGCTGGCGAAGTTTGAATCAAGAATGCGCGAGATCGAGAGCTCCCTGGAAGACCTCGAAGTGCTCAAAAACCCCGAAAAACTGAAAAAGATCAGCCGGGAACATAAGACCCTGATGCCGGTAGTCAAGGCGGCCTCCCGGTACCGTGACATTCTTGCCAAAATCAAAGAGGATTCCGAAATATTGGAATCATCCCCGGACGAGGAATTGAAGGCCCTCGCCAGGGAAGAATTGGCAGACAATGAAAAACGGCGCTGCGGGCTGGAGGAAGAACTCAAAATCCTGCTCATCCCGAAGGATCCGGCGGACGAAAAAAGTGCGGTATTCGAAATCCGGGCCGGCACAGGCGGCGAAGAAGCGGCTCTTTTTGCAGCAGATCTTTTCAGAATGTACAGCAAGTACATTGAACGCCGGGGATGGAAACTCGAACTTCTGAGCTCCAGCCCGACGGGTCTGGGCGGATTCAAGGAAATCATCTTCTCCGTCTCGGGAGAGGGGGCCTACGGCACCCTGAAACTGGAAAGCGGCGTCCACCGGGTTCAAAGGGTTCCCAGCACGGAGACGCAGGGCCGGATTCATACCTCAGCCGCCTCAGTTGTCGTTTTGCCGGAGGCCGAGGATGTGGATGTCGTGATCGATGAAAAAGACCTCCGGATAGACGTGTACCGGTCGTCCGGGCCGGGCGGGCAAAGCGTGAACACGACGGATTCCGCTGTCCGCATCACCCATCTGCCCACCGGGCTGGTGGTGACCTGCCAGGATGAGAAATCCCAGCACAAGAACAAGGCCAAAGCCCTGAAGGTGCTTCGGGCGAGGCTGTACGACATCCGGCGTAAACAGGAGGAGGCAAAAATCCTGGCAAGCCGGAGATCCATGATCGGATCCGGAGACCGAAGCGCCAAGATCAGGACTTTCAATTTTCCGCAGAACCGGGTCACGGATCACAGGATCGAACTGACCCTGTACCGTCTTCAGGAAATCCTGTCCGGCGAAATCGACGAACTCATCGGGCGGCTTCAAACCGCGGAACGGAACGAGAAACTGAGGTCTTCCTCTTGAATCCGTCGGCGAGCGCATCCCCCTTAGGCTTGCCGCCGGGTGAGTGAGCGCATGCCGATGTTTCCCCCCATCCAATCGAAGATTCCGGCTGCTTGCGGTCGGGCGTTTCAATCCGGCAGGAAACGTATTCCCCCGGCATACACAAGGTTAAGCCGGCTCATGCCGATGTTTCACACCATCGGATCGAAAATTCCCCGTCGCACGCCGCAGGGGAGCCTCCCTGTCCCGGCCGGTGGCATCCTCCCGGCCTCCTGCTTGATACAACCGAATGATGCAGAATTTTTTCTGGGTTTCGGAAACGCCGCACCGGCCAGGCTTTTCGTTGCGGTTTACGATCCTTTTTTATATATTGACTGAAGGCGCGCCGGCCAATCAACGGAGAAACGACCATGATACATAACACCATTGCGATTATCATGGCTGGGGGGGCAGGTTCCAGGCTCTATCCGCTCACGAAAATGCGGGCGAAACCGGCCGTACCCATTGCGGGGAAATTCCGCCTCATCGATATTCCCATTTCCAACTGCCTCAACTCGGGTCTCCGGCAGATGTTCGTCCTGACGCAGTTCAATTCAGAATCCCTGAACCGCCATCTTTCCCGGACCTTCTTTTTTTCGCCTTTCTCCTCCGGATTCGTGCAGATCCTGGCTGCCCAGCAAACCATCGAGCATACGGACTGGTACCAGGGAACTGCGGATTCCGTCCGGAAAAACCTGCAGTATTTCATGGGAAAGCACAATCATTTCCATTTGATCCTGGCCGGTGACCATCTGTACTCGATGGATTACCAGAAATTGCTCGCGTTCCATGTTGAGCAAAATGCCGACATCACGGTCGGCGTGCTTCCGGTCCTGAAACAACAGGCTGCCGAATTCGGGATACTGAAGCTGGATAAAAATTCCCGTATCACCCGTTTTATCGAAAAACCCAGGACCGATTCCGCGCTGAAACCCTTCGCCCCCGCGCAAGCCTGGCTCAAGGAAAACAACCTCGAGGGCGAGGATATCTATCTCGGCTCCATGGGCATCTACCTGTTCAGCAGGAAGGTGCTGGAGGAATTGCTGGAGGGCACGGTTCATGCGGATTTCGGAAAGGGCATCATCCCCCATGCCATAAACGGGAAGAGAGTCTTCGGTTATCTTTTCCGGGGCTACTGGGAGGATGTCGGCACGATCGAATCCTTCTACAGGGCCATGATGGATCTGGTCGCCCCGATCCCGAAATTCAATTTCTATGCCGCAGACAGGCCGATTTATACGCGCCCCCGCTACCTGCCCGGAGCGAAAGTCACCGGCTGCCATCTCATCCGTTCGGTTATCAACGAAGGGGCCATCCTGGAAGAATGCACGATCGAGGATTCGATGATCGGACTCCGAGCGCGGATCAAACAGGGTGCGCGGATCAGCCGGTCGGTGATCATGGGACGCGACTATTTCGAAAATCCGGAGGATCATGAGGAAAATCAGAGGCTCGGCAGGCCCGATGCCTCCATCGGCAGGGATTGCGTCATTGAAAAGGCCATTATCGATAAGAATGCGAGGATCGGAAACGGCGTCCAGATCCTGGACCGCAACCGCGGAGAAAACAAGGAAACAGAGAACTGGGTCATCCGTGAGGGCATCGTCATCGTGCCGAAAGATGCCGTCATAGAGCCGGGAACCGTGATCGGATAGCGGCATGAGAGCAAGGCTTCTTCTTGAAGACGGCAGCGTTTTTTCCGGTGAGGGATTCGGTGCGCGGGCCACGGCCATCGGAGAGGTGGTGTTCAATACGGGCATGACCGGATATCAGGAAATCCTGTCCGATCCGTCCTACAAAGGACAGATGGTCACCATGACCTGCCCCCATATCGGAAATACGGGCATCAACAAAGAAGACGTCGAATCCTACAGGCCTCATGTCGAAGGGCTCATTGTCCGCGAATTCTGCCCGGTCCCGAGCAATTACCGCTCCGAAAGGAGCCTCGAAGCCTATCTCTCCCAACACGATATCCCCGGCATACACGGAATCGATACGCGGGCCCTGACGCGCCATATCCGGGACCGGGGAGCCATGATGGGAATCCTGTCGAACGACGGCACTTCCGCCGCAGACATGAAAAAAAGACTGGCCGGGCATCCGGGCCTGTCCGGCCGGGATATGGTCAGCTGCGTAACCCTTGAGAAAAGCCTCTACTGGAACGTCCCTGTGCAGCAGTCCTGGTATTTTGATCCCATCGGACATTCGCGCGCCGTGCCCTTCCGCGTGGCAGCCTTTGATTTCGGCGTCAAGTGGAACATCCTGCGGCTTCTGTCCGGATTCGGGATGGCGGTGACGGTATTGCCCGCATCGACACCCGCAGACAAGGTCAAGGAGATGAAACCGGACGGCATCTTCCTTTCAAACGGGCCGGGGGATCCGGAGGCGGTCACGTATGCGATCGCGTCCGTCCAAAAACTCGCACGTCATTTCCCGGTCTTCGGCATCTGCCTGGGACATCAGATCATCGGACTGGCTTTCGGGGCCAGGACCTTCAAACTCAAATTCGGCCATCACGGATCCAATCACCCCGTACGCAACGAAACGACACGCAGCATCGAGATCACCTCCCAGAATCACAACTACGCCGTGGAGCCCGAATCCGCAAAAAAGACTGGTTTTGACATCACCCACTGGAACCTGAACGACGGAACCGTGGAGGGCATGAGGCACCGGGACCTCCCTGTCTTCTCGGTTCAGTACCATCCGGAAGCATCCCCCGGACCCCATGATTCTCTGTATCTGTTCAACCAGTTTTTGAAAATGATGGAATAAGTCATTTTAAGTCAAGGGTTTATAATGTCCAGAGACCGATTGGACCTTTCCGGGAGCAAACGGCTGGAGAATCCCTGGTCCTCTCAGGGAAATTCATCCGTATTCGCGCGGATGACCTGCCTCCAGCTGCGGGAAATACGCCCGCGACCGGAATCAGCGACACAGCTGTCTGATCAAGGCGGGAAGAACGAGCACAAGGTATCTGATGCTTCATCCATTCCCAATATTCATCATCAAAATCCCTGACCCATCATTGATCCTTTCATCCCTATGCCCAAACGCACAGACATCCACAAAATTCTGATTATCGGATCCGGACCGATCGTCATAGGCCAAGCCTGCGAGTTCGATTATTCCGGCACGCAGGCCGTCAAGGCGCTCAGGAAACTGGGATACCGGACCGTATTGATCAATTCCAATCCGGCCACCATCATGACGGATCCCGGGCTTTCGGACCGCACCTATGTGGAACCGCTGAACGCCGAACGCGTGGCCCAGGTGATTGAACGCGAAAGACCGGATGCCCTTCTCCCCACCATGGGAGGGCAGACGGCCCTGAACATCACGGTGGAGCTTGCCGAATCAGGCGTCCTGGAGCGTTTCGGCGTGGCGCTGATCGGAGCGAAGCTCCCGGCGATCCGGAAGGCGGAAGACCGGGAATTGTTCAAAAAGGCGGTCGAAAAACTCGGACTGGACCTGCCGAAGGGCGGATTCGCGCGCACACTCGAGGAAGCGCTGGCGCTTGTGCCGGTCACGGGTTATCCGGCGATCATCCGGCCTTCATTCACCCTCGGCGGCGCCGGCGGATCCATCGCCTACAACATCGAGGAATACCGGGAAAGAATCCAATGGGGCCTAAAATCGAGCCCCATTTCCGAGGTTCTCGTCGAGGAATCCATCATCGGGTGGAAGGAATACGAGCTCGAGGTCATGCGCGACCTCAAGGACAACGTGGTCATCATCT
>JAFGEX010000052.1 GCA_016931355.1 bacterium | reverse complement strand
GGAGATGACTGAAAAAAACCTCAAGGATGCCTTTTCAGGCGAAAGCCAGGCGCAACTGAAATATCTTGCTTTTGCGGCAAGGGCCGAATCCGAAAACAAACCCAACATCGCCCGGCTTTTCCGGGCGATCTCCTTCGCGGAGCAGGTGCACGCAACTGGCCACCTGAAGGTGCTCGGGGAGATCGGGAACACCACGGAAAATCTAAAGACGGCCGTGGAAGGTGAAAATTTCGAGGTGGATGAGATGTATCCCGCCTACGACGCGGTCGCCAAGCTCCAGAATGAGAAGGAAGCGATACGGTCCATCCATTTTGCGATCGAGGCGGAGAGAATCCATGCGGCCCTGTTCACCGAAGCCCGCCAGTCCTCCAAGGAAGGCCGGGATGCAGAAATCGGACCTCTTTTCATCTGCCCGGTATGCGGGTATACGGTGGAAAAGGATGCCCCGGATTCCTGTCCGGTGTGCGGGGTGAAAAAGGACAAATTCGTCCAATTTTAAACCCGTCCGGGGCGCTTTCCCCGGGGCATGCAGGGAGGTCCGCAACAGACAGTTCATGTCGTTTTCTTGACAGATCAAAGATCCCCGGCAGCCCGCTGCCGGCCGGCTGTAAACAGTTGATCATCTCATCACGGTTCTCACACCCCAAGGAGGCAAAAATGGACAAGTGGATTTGCCAGATATGCGGATACGTTTACGATCCTGCGAAGGGAGATCCTGAAAACGGCGTTCAGCCCGGCACCCCTTTTGAGGAAATTCCGGATGACTGGATCTGCCCGGAATGCGGAGCCAGCAAGGAAGATTTCAAGAAGATGTAAATGGCGTGTTTCATCCAGAAAGGAGACAGTCACACATGTTGAGCAGGAAAATGACGGATGCCCTGAATGGGCAAATCAATAAGGAGCTTTATTCGGCCTACCTGTACCTCGCCATGTCCGCTTGGGCGGAAAACAAGGGATTCAAGGGATTCGCCAACTGGTTCCACATACAGTACCAGGAAGAAACGGTTCATGCAATGAAGATCTATCATTATCTTCAGGAACAGGGCGCCGCGGTGGCGCTCGATGCGATACAGAAGCCGCCCTCTGAATTCAAGACCCTTCTCTCCGCGTTCGAAGAGACGCTCAAGCATGAACAGTTCATCACCAGGAGCATCCATGAACTGGTCGAACTGGCCCTCTCGGAAAAGGATTATGCCACTTCCATCTTCCTCCAGTGGTTCGTCACCGAGCAGGTGGAGGAGGAGGCGAACGACAACGAGATCATCGGCAAACTGCAGATGGTCGGAGACAAGGGCCACGGCCTGTTCATGATGGACCGGGAGCTCGGCGGCAGGAAGTTTGAGGAGGATTGATCGGAATCAGCCTTGCCGGATTCCGGAAGAACCGGATGATTTCCTCAAGCGGCAACGGCCGGATCTTTGCCGCATCCAGGGGAAACCGTTTTTATTCAGAAGGGGCCGGTCAAAATCCCTCCGGAATGCGGTCGGCACTGTTCCATTGAATCTGACAGCGGGCGTATTCCCCTTCAGCTTGCCCCGGGGTCAGCGAGCGAATCCGGATGTCTTCATCCATACAGATCGAAGATTCCCCTGCGGCTCACTGCCGGGGAGCTTCAATGGCGCTTTTAGAAGTTCCATATAAAATACAACGTTTTCGAGGAGGATTTGGGTAATGTCACAGAAAAGAGTAACGATCGATGCGAATGAGGCGGCAGCCCATACAGCCTATCATACCAATGAGGTGATCGCCATCTATCCCATCACCCCCTCGTCCAGCATGGGCGAGCTGGCCGATCAATGGGCGGCCGAGGGGAAACGGAACATCTGGAACACGGTCCCCCAGGTGACTGAGATGCAGAGCGAAGGAGGCGCATCCGGGGCCGTGCACGGCGCCCTTCAGGTCGGCGCCCTGACCACGACCTTCACGGCCTCCCAGGGCCTTTTGCTGATGGTTCCGAACATGTTCAAGATCGCGGGCGAGCTCACCTCGGCCGTGTTCCATGTGTCCGCACGGACCGTGGCCACGCATGCGCTCTCCATTTTCGGGGATCACAGCGATGTCATGGCCACACGCTCCACGGGATGGGCCCTTTTGGCATCCAACTCCGTGCAGGAAGTCGGTGATTTGGCATTGATCGCACAGGCTGCCACACTGGAGTCCCGCATCCCGGTTCTCCATTTTTTCGACGGTTTTCGCACGTCCGCAGAAGTGGCCAAAGTCACCCAGCTTTCCATAGATGAAATGAAGGCCCTGATCAGCGACGAGCTGGTACGCGCCCACAGGGAAAGAGCCCTTTCCCCGGACCGGCCCTTCATCCGGGGCACCGCGCAGAATCCAGACGTGTTTTTCCAGGCGCGCGAGCGGATCAATCCCTATTACGAGGCCTGTCCCGGGATCGTGCAGAAGGCCATGGACAATTTCGCATCCGTCACGGGACGCAAATACTCCCTTTTCGATTATGTCGGGCCGGCCGATCCTGAAAAACTGATCATCCTGATGGGTTCCGGAGCCGAGGTGGCGCATGAGGCCGT
>JAFGEX010000051.1 GCA_016931355.1 bacterium | reverse complement strand
TGACCTCAACGGCACTGACCTTGATCGTTGTGCCGGTGCTGTACAAGCTGTATGTCGGAGATAGGGGATGAAACATTGACGATAGAAGATTGCCGATTGGCGAATTTATAAATAATGGAACTCAGATCAACGATTGCAGATTGCAGATCTCAGATCTGAAACATATCAAAAATCGTTAATCTGAAATCTGATATCTGATATCATGTTTTCTCTGTGTGTCATCCCGGGCTCAGCGGGCTGAAAGATACGTGGTTTTAGTCATGATACGAAAATGCAGCCTGTGGCGGCGAACCACATGCCCGGGATCCACTACGGGGAAAAACAGTTACAGTTGTTCCGCTGTATCCGCCTCCGCGGGCGTCAAAAGCTCCCTCAAAACGAGCCTGCCGAATCCCGTGGGTTCATAGGTCCAGTCCCGGATCAGGCAGGGACCCGCGGACGGGTGGAAACACCATGCGGTCCAGCAAAACTTATTGTCGCGGAGGTACTGCGCCAGATCGAGGCCGTAGTCCTTGTGCCCTTCGTTGAAATCGCCTCCCCATTCGCCCACCAGGATGACGGTTTGGCGGCCCACGTTTCCGAATTTCCCGTCCCAGTCCCTGGATTTCCAGGGATAACAATGCGTGTCATATATGATGTTGGCTCCGGTTACGGCATACCCGGTCAAGATTCCGGACAGGTCGTATCCCCAGTCCAAACCGCCGATCACGACGAGATTCTTTGTGGCGCCTGCGCTGCGCACCGAGTCCAGCAGGGCCTGATGCCCGACCGCCTCGTAGGTCACCGGCTGGTTTTCGCCGTTCACCTCCAGGTTCTCGGTGACGTCGCCTCCGTTCAACCAGATATCCCAGGAGACGTCATGAGGCTCGTTGTAAAGTCCGAACAGAACATGGCTGACATTGGCGTACACGGCTGCGATGTCCTTCCAGAAAATCACGGAATTCCTGTCCGGCATCTTGTGCTGTCCGATGAAACGGCCCCATTGCCCTGCATTATTCCAGTGAAGCTCCAGTAGGACGTAGATGCCCTTTTCCTTTGCCATTTCAACCACATCGTCAACGATTCTTCGGTAGAGGATTCCGCTGTCCGACTGCGTGGGGGCTTTTCCGAACCAGCGGTCCTGCGACAGGGGGATGCGCACCAGGTTGGCCTTCCACTGGTCCGCCGCCACCCTCACGGATTGGACGACATTTTCACCTTTGTCCGTCCATTCGAGGCTGGCAATGTTTACGCCCCGGAGGATGACGGTGCTGTCTGCGGTGTTTTTAATCCAGTGTCCCTCCGTACGCAAGGCCGGGATTTCAGGATCCGTCTGATCATTTCCCGGCCCGCTGGGCTGGGATTTGGTGCAGAACAGGCTGAGCATTAAAATCATCAACACAAATGGATAAGGATTGCGTTTCATCATGCCCCCGAATTTGGTCTCACGAATGCATAGTACATCTCTTTTTGTCTTTTGTCAAGATAAAAAGGCTTGACTTTTGATCAAACTTTTTGTAAAGAATATTTGATTCGTCATTCTCGCCCAGCCCGAACACTCATTGAACCTGTACAGGAGTCCTGTTCATGATTCGTTACGGCATTCTTGGAACAGCCAGGATAGCAGGCTCGTTTGCGCGGGAAAAACCCGTCCATGCTGAGCTGTCAGCAGTCGCCAGCCGGGACCTTGAGAAGGCCCGGCGTTTCGCGGAAGAGTACCATATCCCACGCATACACGGCAGCTATGAAGCATTGATGGAAGATCCGGAAATAGACGCGATTTACATCCCGCTGCCACATCATCTGCATCATGAGTACACATTGAAATGCGCGCGGGCCGGCAAGCATGTGCTCTGCGAGAAACCCGCCGCCCTGACCGTAAAAGAGGCTGAATTAATGGCGGAAATCTGCGATCAGAACAAAGTCTTTTTCATGGAAGCCTTCATGTACCGTTTCCTGCCTGTGCATCAAAGAGTCAAGCAACTGGTGGATCAAGGCGCGATCGGAAGGCTCAGACATATCGATTTTCATTTCTGCATCCAGGTCGGGGAAATGCTTCAGGGCACGTTCCGCTGGGACAGGAAACTCGGAGGCGGGGCCATTTATGACCTGGGGATTTACGGCATAGACCTGTGCAGGTGGATGGCAGGCTCCAGGTGGGAAACGGCAAGCGCTCTGGTCTATCGTGAGAATCCAAAATCCATAGACGCGTTCAGCCAGGTCATGCTGAAAACCAGCGGCGGCACGGGCTCTGTCACCAGCTCCTTCATTACCCAGGCCTATTATTACATCCTGTCCGGCGAGGGCGGATCCATTCATGTTCCGGGCGGAACCACCGGCAAGCCGATACCCAACCTGCTCGCCCTGAAGAACAAGCCGGACCAGCCGCCTGTCGAGGAAAAATTCGAGCCGGTCAACGCCTACCAGAAGGAAGCGGAGTATTTCGCGGAATGCATCGAGAAAAAAAGGAAGCCCTTCCTGGATCTCGACAACTGTGCTGCCAACCTGAGGATCGTGGAGGAAATATTCAAAAAGGAAGTCAGGCTGGAATTATGAGGAAAGTCGGTAAACGGGCATCGTGCTTCGGGCATCGGAAAAGACGGGGCTCGGGATCAGGGGATCGGGAATTTGGAATTTTTGATTGCGGATTTTCGATTCTCGATTTAAAAGAGTATTTTCTATATGAAAAACACAATGTCAGGGTCATCCGCGTGGACAGCGGAGGAACGTTGAACGGCGTTCTGCTGCGAGAGGGGCTGGTCAGCGAAGTCAGCCTGCTCATCCATCCCTGTCTGGTCGGAGGGACATCGCAGCGTTCCTTTTTCCGGGCCGATGATCTGATATCGTCCGAAGGCTTGATCAAGCTCGAGTTAACGCATGAGGAAAAATTAAAAGACGGTGTTCTCTGGCTGATCTACAGCATCATCACCTGATATTGGAGGAAGAGCCATGGCAGAACCGGTTCTAACCGCAATCATCAAGCAGTCCATTCAACTCGAAGGATCTGCCATGCAGGCATACAACACGCTTGCAAGCCAGAATCCCGACGGCCCCCTGAAGGAATTCTGGAAGGACATGGCTGCCCAGGAATGGAATCATGTATCCTTTTGGAAAACCCTGCTTCAACTCGCGGAGGAAAGAAAGATCCGGAATATTTTCGACGATCCTGAAAAAGTCCTCTCCGATCTCCTGAGCCTCCAGACCCATGTGAATGAACTTTTAGAAGATTGCAGGGAGAATCCCGATCTGATCTCGTCGTTTCTTCTGGCCTATCGCCTCGAGATTTTCGTCATGCATCCGGCGTTCGCAGCCATGTTCTACATCATGAGAACCCAGACCGGAGACAAATCGCCGGTGGATGATTACGAAGCCCATATCGGCGGCCTGTTCGATGCCATGAAAAAATTCGGGGCGATGAGGCCCGAACTGCAGTTGATCGCCGAGCTCGCGCAGAAACTCTGGATGGTCAACCTGGACCAGGCCCGCCGGCTCGCGGACATCATGAGCCTGCGGGAACTGATCCCGATCTGCATGCATTGCAAAAACGTGAGGAACGACCAGGGATTCTGGGACAAGGTGGAGGCTTATGTCGGGAAACACATGAATGTGGATTTTTCACACGGGATCTGTCCGGATTGCATGAAAAAGTACTATTCTGAATATACATAAAATATTGTTAATAATTAGATTAACAGCAACCAAGCCGTTATTCATATATAAGTCTTGATTTTTATTAATCAAATGCTTATTATGACCATGCTCAAGACCATGGTCATAATTTATCATAAGGAAGATTTTTATGAAAAAGATCTCGAAAAGCGCCCTGAAACCCAAATTGCTCGAATATTTTCGGCACATTGAGGAAAGCGGCGAGCCTCTGATTGTCACGAGCCACAACAAACCGGTCTTGAAAATTGAAGCTTTGGGACGGAAAAAGCGTTTGGATGAAGTTTTCGGTTCCTTCTGGGGAAAGGTACGGATTCCGGCTGATATCATGACGCCTGAAACCGAGGAATGGGAGGAGGCCTGATGGTTTTTGATACATGCGCCCTGTTATGGACTACACTTGCTCCAGCAGAGTTATCTCAAAAAGAGCTGATGGTCGCCAACCGGGATATCGAGAATGGAACGGCCTGCGTTTCATCCATATCGTTCTGGGAAATCGGGATCAAGATGAAGAAAAAGTTTCTGGATATAGAGATGACCCTCGAATCCTATATCAAAAAAATCCGGGAATTCGGCGGATTTGAAATCATCCCGGTGGATGAAATGATTTGGATGACCAACATCAATCTGGATTGGCTGCATCAAGATCCCGCGGACCGCACCATCATCGCTACAGCCATGATGAGAGGCATGCCGATTCTCACGCGGGATTCAATCATCAGGAGTTTTTATCCTCATCAGGGATGGGATGTTGAAAAGTAATGAAGACCATCAGTCAGGGGAGACGCCATGATTATTTCTCACGTCAATGTTCATGTGAAACCGGAATGCGTGGAGGATTTCATCCGGGCCTCACTCGAGAACGCCAGGAACAGCGTCCGGGAACCGGGAATCGCGAGGTTCGATTTGGTACAGCGGCAGGACGATCCGACACGGTTTGTTTTTGTGGAAGTTTTCAGGAACGCTGATGCCCCGGCCCGGCACAAGGAAACGGCCCATTACCAGGCCTGGCGTGACGCTGTTGCGGACATGATGGTGGAAACGCGCACCAGCGTCAAATTCACGAACCTCTTCCCGGATGACAAGGGGTGGGGATAAAAGGATGCGTTTCGGATTCGCGGCACCGGCCCGCATCCTTTTCGGCCCGGGTGAGATCGAAAAAGCAGGTTCCATCGCAGCCGGTCTCGGGAATCAATGGCTTGTGATCTGCGGCCGGAGCAGGCATGGGGTGAAATCCCTCATCAGCCGGTTCGAGGAGAATGGACTCCGGTCCGTTCTATTCCCCGTGTCCGGAGAACCGGACATCGAGGGTATTCTATCCGTGGTCAAGGAAGGCAGAAAGGCTGAATGCGATGCTGTTGCAGGAATCGGAGGAGGCAGCGTCCTGGACACGGCCAAAGCTGTTGCGGCCCTGCTGGCCAATCCCGGTTATCCCATGGATTACCTCGAGGTGGTCGGCAAAGGGCAGCCCCTGACCGCTGCGCCGTTGCCCTGCATCGCCATACCCACCACTGCAGGCACGGGCGCGGAGGCGACTACAAATGCCGTGATCGCTGTGCCGGAGCGCAGGGTCAAGGTCAGCCTGAGAAGCACTCTCATGCTCCCGGCTGTTGCGCTCGTGGATCCCGTGCTGAGCCATACCCTGCCGCCTGCTGTTACAGCCAGTACGGGGCTGGATGCACTCACCCAGCTCATCGAGCCCTTTGTCTGCAGGGAAACGAATCCCCTGGTGGACGGATTGTGCAGGGAAGGAATCGGCAGGATCGCGCGGTCACTCTTCCGCGCCTTCAGGAACGGCTCTGACGCGGATGCCAGGGAGGACATGGCGCTGGCCAGCCTGTTCAGCGGCATGGCCCTGGCCAATGCAAAACTGGGAGCTGTGCACGGATTCGCGGGTCCATTGGGCGGCATGTTCCCTGTGCCGCACGGAGTGGCATGCGCCAGGCTTCTGCCCCATGTAATGCGGATGAATATCGGGGCGCTGCGCAGCCGTGACCCGTATCATCCTTCCCTCGAAAGATACCGGGAAGTCGCGAGGCTGCTGACCGGCCTTCCTGATGCGGATGCAGAACAGGCCGCTATATGGGTGGAAAAGACAGTACGGGAAATGCAAATCCCTGCACTTCAAAATTCCGGATTGTCGGAAAAGGATTTCACGGATGTGGCTGCAAAGGCGCGAAAGGCGAGCAGCATGAAGGGGAATCCTATAGAACTGACGGACGCGGAATTGCTGGCCATACTGGAATCCGAAAAAAATTTCCCTGGCTGATCATGGAGATCAATACCATGATGATGGTTTCAGGATGGATCACTGCCGGCGTCTTCCTATGCGCCTTTTTGACCATACTGGGCCGTTACCGAAAGCGGAATCGGCTGGTTTGGATTTTCAAGCCTCTGACCATGGCCCTGATCATTGCGCTCCCTGTGCTGGCGGCGCGCCGGCCGTACGCGCCGTATCTGTGCTGGATACTGGCAGGACTTCTCTTTTCGCTGGCGGGTGATGTTTTTCTCATGCTCCGCAGGGAGAGGTTCATTGCCGGTCTTGCCAGTTTTTTCGCTGCGCATCTCTTCTATATCGCCGCTTTTGTCGGCTTCGAGAGTTTTCACTGGTCTCCATTGTTTTTAATCTTCTTTTCCGTGTACGGAGTGATCATCTACAGATTTTTATCTCCGCATCTGGGTCATTACAAACGGCCGGTTCTTGCCTATGTGATCGTGATCGTCATCATGGGATGGCGGGCATGGGCGCGTTGGGATCTGCTTCGGAGTGATGCGGCCCTGACCGCAGCGTGCGGAGCACTACTGTTTATCCTCTCCGACTCCATCCTCGCCTGGAACCGGTTCCGTCAGCCGTTCCGTAGCGCGGAGGCGCTCAAATTCGCGGCCTATTTCTCCGCGCAATGGATGATCGCAATGTCTGCAGTTTTTTAAATCCGGTCAAGACGACCGTCACATGCAGGCGGTCCGTTGTTCCCCTGATTATGATGTGCTGATTTCCCGGCCGGGATCCCGATTCCCGTGAAATTTAGAAGGACCGGAACGGATCCCCGGCAGGAATGTGAACCAGCGGGACACCGGGCAGGACGCTCCCCAGCATTCCTGAAAAGGTTTCCATCCCCGCCTCCTCGCTGTTGGCATGGCCGATGAGCAGCAGGCCTTTGCGTCTGCCCTGCAGCCCTGCATCCCGGATGTATTCGCTCGTCTCCCATTCATGGATTTCTCCACAGACCAGCGCATCCGCATCCGTCTGCTTCATCAGCCTTATTTGATATTGGCCCCCCGGGGCGCCTATGGAGAATGCAACCTTTTCGCACGGCATGTCCGGATCGCCGACGGACCGCAGGGTCCGGACGCCGAAGGTTTTTTTCAGCTCATCCGCCAGGCCCGACAGCGTTGTTTTGGGCAAATGGTACAGATTTGGAAGGTCCGGATCCGCGTACTTTTCCCAGCCCAGTTTTTTCCTCATCCCGACCTGTATCGGATCCGGTTTCATGGCATGCACTACGTCATGGCATCTCCAGACCACCACGCCGGTATCCTCGATGAGCTTTTTCTTGACTGCATAGACCGGATCGTCCTGCAGCCAGTCCGTCTCGTCCAGGTGATTGTAGAATATGGGTTCATGGCTGATGATCAGATTGTGACCCAGGCCCGCGTTTTTCCGGATCACCTCGCAGGTGGCCAGGAAGGTGGTGGTGATTCCCTTCAGGACCTGGCCGGCATCCCCCTGCTTGACCGTGTCCACGGTCTGCGAAAGAGGCGAGCCGATGGCCCACCGGACGATGTCGTCGATTGCCTCCCGTATCGTTTTCTCCCCTGCGGATCCCTCGAGGATCCTCGTTCCGGGAAAGCCCGGCTGTGAAGCCATGAAGACGGTTGCGGCGGAAATCGATCGGATGAATTCGCGGCGGGATGGTGCAGCGTTCGGTCTCATGTTCCTCCTCCTGTTCCATTCTTGTCCGGGAAGCAATATAATGCTTTTTATCGAAAATATCATTTGTCCGGTAATCCGGCAATGCGTATTTTCACGGTAAGGGCGATATAAGGTCGATCCTTGTGGAGGTTTATCGCATCACGCAGGAGGGGGCATGCATTGGATCAGAACAGCCGGCGGGGTTCTTGTCATGGCGGGTTTCATGGTTTTGAGCTGCCGCGTTGCGCCTGAAAAGCGGACGGATTCGATTCCGGTCGAAAACGTGGACCTCAAAAGATACCTGGGCAAATGGTACGAGATCGCGCGGTTCCCCCACCGCTTCGAAAAAGACCTGGTGGGCGTCACTGCCACTTATTCGCTCAGGCCGGATGGAAAGATCGAAGTTCTGAACGAGGGGTTCAAGAACACACTTCAGGGGGAGAGGAAAGAGGCCCGGGGAAGGGCCTGGATTCCGGATCCGGCGATGCCGGGACTTCTGAAGGTCAGCTTTTTCCTGTTCTTTGCTGCAGATTACAGAGTAATCGCCCTGGACCGGGAGAACTACGAATGGGCCATGGTGACGAGCAGTTCAAAAGACTATTTCTGGATATTGTGCAGGAATCCGGAAATGGACGAGGCGGTTTACAACATACTGCTGGACAAAGCCCGCGGTTTCGGGTTTGACCTTTCGAAGCTGGAAAAAGTCCCGCAGCAAAAAGACCGTGTTTGAATCTGACAGCGAGCGCATTCCCCGCCGCATGCGGCAAGACGTTACAATTCAGTTCCGGAGGAAAAATGAAGATGACATCCCGTTCCGCCCTCATCCTTTTGCCGGCTGCCCTTTGCGCCGTTTTTATGGCCTGCAGCGGATCAGGGCATAGGCCCCTGTCCCTTCATCCGGATAACCCGCATTATTTTCTTTATGACAGGAAGCCGGTTGTTCTCGCAGGGTCCACGGAGCATTACGGCGCCGTGCTCAATCTGGATTTCGATTATATCCCGTACCTGGACGAACTGGCTTTCAAAGGCCTGAACCTGACCCGGACCTTTTCCGGCATTTACTGCGAACAGCCGGGCGCGTTCAACATCACGCACAACACCCTGGCGCCGGATTCCTTCAGGCTCATCTGCCCCTGGAAGCGCAGCGGGACGCCCGGTTATTTCAACGGGGGGAACAAATTCGACCTGACGCAATGGGACGAAGCCTATTTTGAGCGTCTCCGCGACTTTGCCGCTCAGGCCGAGAGGCGCGGCGTTGTGGTCGAGATGAACCTGTTCTGTGTGTTCTACGAAGACGCCATGTGGAACCTGTCGCCCATGAACGCGAGGAACAACATCAACGGGATCGGGGAGATGCCGCGGGGCGAGACACTGAACCTCCGGCATCCCGGCCTGACCCGCGTCCAGGAGGAGGTCACCCGGAAAATCGTGACCGAACTCAACGGCTTTCCCAATGTCTATTACGAAATCTGCAATGAGCCCTATTTCGGGGTCACAGCCGAATGGCAGAGGCGCATTTCGGCTGTGATTGCCGAGACGGAGAAGGCGCTTCCGAACCGGCATTTGATTTCGCAGAACATCGCGAACAACTCGCTGGCAGTCACGGACCCGGACCCGAATGTCTCCCTCTTCAACTTTCACTATGCGGTTCCGCAGGCGGTGGAGCTGAATTTCCATTTGAACAAGGCGCTCGGCGACAACGAGACCGGATTCGCGGGTGTCAAGGACGAACCCTACCGGATGGAGGCCTGGCGTTTTTTACTCGCAGGCGGAGCGCTTTTCAACCATCTGGACTATTCCTTCACCGCCTCTCACGAGGACGGGTCCTTCGCTTTTCCGGACACGCAGCCCGGAGGAGGAGGGCCGGCCATCCGGTCCCAGATCGGTTTTCTGAGGAAATTTCTGGAAGAATTCGATCTGATCCGGCTCAGGCCTGCGCAGTCCCTCGTCAGCCGTGTGATTCCGGAAGGAGTCGGGTTTCAGGCCATAGCGGATTCCGGCAGGGCGGCTGCCGTCTATCTGTTCAACCCTGAAGGCGGGGATTTCAATTATGCGCTCAAATGGACCGGGATGCTCATACCGGAGAGATCCGGCAGGCATATGATTTCAACCCTCAGCGACGACGGCATCCGCGTTTTTCTGGATGACCGGAAAATCATCGAGAACTGGTCGGATCACGCCCCGGCAGGGGACAGCGCGGAAGTCGCCCTGACTGCCGGGAGGCCCGTGAAACTCTGCATCGAATTCTATCAGAATATGGGCGGTGCAGTCGCCCGGCTGTCCTGGTCGGAGCCGGGACGCGAAAAAACGGTGATTCCTGCGGGCCGGTTTCTGCAGCCGGACGGGAAGCCCGGCCTCAAGGTTGAGCTTTTTGCGGACCGTGAATTCAGGCGGCTGAAGCGGCATTCCGCGTCGCACAACCTGGATTTCAGCGGAGTCCTGTCCGAAATCTTCCCTGTTGAGGAAATCGATCAGCCGGAGACGGCACGCCTGGCCCTCATGCTGGGGAAAGGCGATTATTCATTTGATTGGATCTCGCCCGCAACCGGAGAAACGATCCGGACGGAAACGTGCGGCCATGCCGGAGGGGAGTTGACGCTGGACTGCCCGGATTTCGAGACGGATCTGGCGCTGAAAGTACAATGGCATTGATTGAAGCTGTGGGGCAGCGAGCTGCCGGGGAATCTTCGATCGGTTGGTAAATTTTTTAAACTATTCGCCCGCCTGTCCCCGCAGCTTGCCGCGGGGATAACGCTCGTTTTCAGATTTATTCGATGCGCCCGCATGGGAAAGACTGATATGGCTGCCATCCTCGCTCTGTGCCTGCTCGCGCCCGTCTCGATTTTTCTCGGGCTGTTTTTATTCCGGAACGTCTGGATCACTTTTTTCCTGTTCCACGGAATCGTGTGCACCGGCATCCCGCTGGCCGGGGCTGTTCGCAGCCGTTTCCGGCCTGCGTTCCTAAGGGGGTTGGGATTTAGGAATTTCAGACAGGCCTCGAGACAGGGCGTTCTGCTGGGGCTTGTCTATTTCCTGGCCATCCTGATTTTCTTTTCTCTGTTCCGGAATCGCGCCCTGGACGCGGATGCAATCAGAGCTCTCCTGTCAGGCTGGCATGTGACGGAAAACAGTATCGGCCTTTTTCTCTTCATGATGATCGTCGCGAATGCCATGCTGGAGGAAATCTTCTGGCGGGGTTATATTTTTTCAAAGCTTGAAGAAAAGACAGGCCTCTTCGCGTCCGTCCTGATCTCCTCCTTTTTCTATGCTTCCTATCATTTCCTCACAACGGTTCTTCTCTTTCGCCTGTTTTTTTCGCTCCTGTTCACAAGCGTCATCCTGATTGCCGGCATCCTTTGGGGGATCCTGCGTTTCAGGTCCGGATCGCTGTACGGCCCGATGATCAGCCATCTGATGGCCGATCTGGGTATCATGACCGCTTATTGGATCTGGATCAAAGCTTAGAGATGCGGGAGGCGGGAAATTCCATGACGTCATGATGCGGTCCATGGAAGCTTCGCGTGCTTTCGGTGCGGGATATGGAGGCTCTATGGCAGCCTGCGGCGGGGCAAGCGTTCGTTCTCAGATTCAAACAGCAGTCCGGAAGCTACAGTAAAATATTTTACCTGCGGTATTATGGATCCGCTCCATTCGTATCGAATATAATGCTGCAGCAAGTCACAGCACCCTCGGCCTTGGCCAGTTCCGATACATCCACGATGGCCAGGGGGATCCCCTGTTTTTCCAGCCTTCTGCGCGTTGCAGGGTAGGCCTGCGAATAAACAGCGGTCCCGTTGATCAGCAGGGCATTGGCTGCGTAAGGCTCGCCGGGATCCGCCTCCAGGATTTCGAGACCGTTGAAATACCGGGCATCCAGCCAATCCGCATTGATCAGAACGGTCTGCTCTGAAACAAGGGTGACTGCGGACTTCAGATGCAGGCATCCTTTCACAGGCATTTCCCTGATGGAATATCCGAACGGTTCCAGCTGGAGGCGCATCTGGCGGATCCCCTCGGGATTGCTTCTTGCGGAACGGCCGATGAACAGTTCCCTGCCTATCCGCAGCACATCGCCGCCGTCCAATGTGCCGGGATCCGAAATGAAGGAGAGCGGACGGAAGGATTTCAATGCCTCGGCCACGCGACCGGTCTCGGGTCTCCTGGATTCCGCGCCCGGCCGGGTGATGACAGCAGTCTCATCGAGCACGACGGCCGTGTCCTCCACAAACACGGCATCCGGAAGGTCCGGTTCAGGGGGAAGCGGGAGGATCCTGCAACCGAGGGATTCCAGACAGGCTTCATAAGCATGGTGCTGGCGCACAGCCAGGCCCACGTCAATAGTCTCGCGCGCGAGATGCGTCAATTCGCAGCGGCCGATCGACCGGCTGACGCCGCGTGTGAGGGCGACTGGCATATTAGATTCCCTTTGAGTTGATCCGTGTCATCACCTCCGGGAGGCCCCCCGCCAACAAAACCATTTCCGATGGACGATGGACGATGGAAGATTGACGATTGACGAAGGATTTTTGATTGCGGATTGCGGATTTTTGATTTAAAAGGTTTTTAAAGCCCGACCTCCGGGAGGTCTGAGAGCGGCTTGATTGGAATTTCAAATCATTTGTGGACGAGGGCGCCAAAACGGCACAAGCCTCCCGGAGTTGATTCTAAACCGGCGTTCTTCCAAGCAGAGTCACAAGGATCGCTTTCTTTTAGATTTGTTTCAGATCTGAAATCTGAAATCGTTGATCTGAGATCAATTGATCGGGCTCTTCTTTACAATTCCCGATCCCCTACTCCCACACCAGCGTGGGCTGGACGTCGTATTTCCTCTTCAAGGTCTCGGACACGGTTCTGGCTTTTTGCTCGGAATCGAAGAATCCGATCCAGACGAGGTAGAAAACGGTGCCGTTCTTTTTTTTCGTCGAGAGCTGCACGGGAAAACCTTCGCCCTCGAAAAAGGCCTTGTTCAGAAGCGCGTTGCTTTGAATGGTGAAGGCGCCCACCTGGACGGCGTATTTTTGCACAGCCGGGACGGCAGGCTGAGACGCCGGCGGGGGGGCGGGATGAGCCGGCTGCGCCGTCGCCGTCCCGGGTGCGGCAGTAAC
>JAFGEX010000050.1 GCA_016931355.1 bacterium | reverse complement strand
CTGCCGCTGCACCTGCTCCTCCAGCCGCCTCTCCCGCGTAACGTCCGCCATGACCATGACCGCCGCGTCCAGCCTGCCTTCCCTGCCCGGTACCATGGATGTCGAGATCACCAGCCTTTTCTGTACGGCGTTCACCAGGCAATCCCTCTCCTCCTGCTGAACGGTGCGTCCTTTATCGAACAAATCCGAAATCAACCTGAAACATTCGGGCTCCAATTCCCTCACGGAGCGGCCGACGAGCCTGCCCCGTTGCGTTTCCAGAATCCTTTCCGCAGCCGGATTGCACAGGGTGATAATGCCCTTCTGATCCGTAGCAATGACCCCGTTCTGCAGATAATCCATGATCATGGCCGTGCGCACGGCTGAACGGGCATAGGATTCCGAAATCCACTGTTCCTTCCGCGTGACAACCAGCAGGCTGATTCCGATGATCAGGATGAATCCGAAAAGAAGAAGGGTCAGGAGCAGCCTCAACCCGAGCCCCCGCAGATATTGTTCGTAGATGTCCAGCCTGAGGCCCAGACGCAGGACGCCTTTTCTCTCCTCCTCTATTCCGAAAGCGCCGGCCACTTCCATGATGCGTTCGCCGCGAAATTCCGCGAACCTGGAATCCCGGTTGCTGCCGCGGTAAACACGGCTGAGCAGTGAATCATCCCGGATGGAGCTGAGCCACGTGACGCCCCGGCTGGCCATGTAGATGCCCAGCGTGTCCTGAATGGCCACGTAGGCGATGCCCGGCCTGCTTCCGATTTCCTGCACCAGTGTCCCTGGACTGATGCGGCGCTCCAGGTTCCTGAGCCTTCCGTGCTGAACCGCTGCGATGACCGCTCCGCCTTTCCGTCGCTTCACCGCGACCGCGAAATCGTCCGGAAAACCGGGATCCGAAAGGAAAAGCTCCCGGTCTTCAGAATTCATGAAAGAATCCAGAAGCGCTGTCCAGGAAGCCGGTAATTTCCCGCGTCCGAGGTCTTGTGACCGGTCGCTCCAGCCGGTGATCAGAACCGTATCCACTCCGGCCCTGTCCGACAGGGCGGCGATTTCCTTCCGGGGAACGTTGCGGTAATCCATTTCCTCAAACAGCGCCGCAGCGGTCAGCAGATGCCGCCAGAGATCGTCCTCCAGCGCTTCATTGGTCAGGATGGACCGCGTGCCTGTGGCGATCAGCACATCGAGCAGTTCATACCCCTGGCGCCGGACCAGGCCCAGCAGGCTTTTTCTGTTCTGCAGATATTCGATGAGATTGGCGAGCCCGATGAGGCAGAAGAGAAGGAAGGACAGCACAAAGACCGTCCGCGGCCTGAGGGAGTAGCGCATCCGGCCTGAGGATTTAACTTTTATCCGATGCGGATCTTCCATGCCTTTTTCCTGTACGCCGCAGCCCGCGGCCTGATGATCGAATCAGAATCAAGGTACGAAATTTAATTGGGTTTGTAAATACCGGGGATGGGATGACGATTAGCGGTGCCATTCAGGCATAAAGCGGAGTCCGTCTTGAAGGCGGACTTTGCTGAACAAGATTCGGTCTGGCTGAGTCCGCGTTCGAGGCGGACTCAGCTGTATCGGACTTATTTTCTGCCGATGATGATCTGACCTTCGGTCTCGCCTTTCTTGACCGGATGCTGGGACTGGCCCGTGGATTCGGGGACGATCCTCGATACATAAGAATACGCTTCATCCACGGAAACAAAACCGTCGCCGTCCAGATCCGCCTCGCCCTTCAATGCTTTCAGGAGATGATAGGTGAAAACGCCATGCTGTATCCGGTCGTCCTCCAGGCTCAATTCGTTGGCGCCGGATGCGGTCAGAATGATTCGGCCTTTGCCGGTGGAAAGACGGTTCAAAAATTCATCTGAAAGCGTGGCCCTTGTCTGATGGGTCAGAATCGTCCTACCGCCGCTGGCCCCGCTGTAACAGGCATCGCCGATGTACACAACCCGGTCCGATGAAATCCTCCCGAACATCCTGGCAACCTCATCCATGGGAAGCGCCGTGGAGTAAAGGGCGTCCGGCTGCGTATCGTGCATCATCAGGTACTTGGACAGTCCGTCTCCATCCTGATTGGAAAGGTCGGGTTCAACGGCTCCGTGGCCTGCGAAGAAAATCATGACCTGATCTTCCTGTCCCGCGTTTCTTCTCAGATCGTCGCCGATGACTTTCTTGACGTTGTTCAAGGTGGCCTGCTCATTGGTGAGCGTTTGGATATGATCCTCTGGAACATTCAAATGATGGATCAGGAAGTCGTTGAACGCCTCCGCGTCCTTGTCTGCGTAATTCAGGTCCCGTATTTTCTGATATCTGGAAATGCCTACCACCACGGCCCAGATCTCCGGCATTTTGACGGTTCGCTCGACCGTGATTTCCTTCCCGGCGGTCAGTCCGTCGGCGTCGGAAGCCATGATGAATATCGTGTTGTCGCCCTCCTTGAGCGGCAGCACTTCCCTGAACCGGATTTCCCTTTTTCCCGTTTGAACCGAGGGTTCGGAAACAGGCTCAACCTGGAAACCTCTTTCCCGGTCCTGGGATTTCACAAGGTCGCCATTGACGGTAATCTGGTATTCGAAGATTCCCTTGTCATCCGTGATCAGTCCGGCCAGTTCCATGGTTTCCACGGCGACCACGACATGCTCCGACTCCGGTGTAAAAATGGCGATGGCCGGCGGCATCTGTTCGAAGATACGGATGACTGAGGCGTTGGATGCGCTCACGACCCTGCCTGCCTCATCCGCAGAGATGTCCGTCTTCCGGATGCCGACATCCCCTGATTTCACCCAGCCCTTGAGCCCGTCCGTCAGTTCCACCCTGTACCAATCCCCCAATTGTCCGGTAGCCAGCAGGGAACTCCCTTTCTGAATTTTTCCGATTACGGAAGTCTGATGATCCGCGCCCCCGAAAATGGATGCCTCCTGTGCCTGCGCAACGACCTCGCGCCTCAGTTCGAGGATCTGTGGGGCCAGTTCGGCCTCCAGCGGAATATCCAGGGATCGCTCAATGTTTTGATCCCATATTTTTTCAGATATTTGAAGTTGTATCGGCACGCTGTTACCGGCAGCGGTCTTTTTGGCGGTGAAGGTCAGTTTGGCGGTTTTCCATTCGCCTGGACCCAACACGCCCAGTTTCTCCTCAGGGACATTGACCTCGATATTGGGCAGGTTCGGAACGGAAATTCTTACCGCGACATTCTCCGCTGCGGCTGTACCGATATTTTTTACGGTCAAGAGAAGATCGATCGCCTCGCCCTTCTGGATGCGGCCGTCTCCGTTTCCGACGGAATTGCCCGAGTTGTCATCGATGAGCTGATAGGAATAGGTGAGTTTTGATTTTCCGGCCGGTTCAATATAAAAAGAGCCCATGATCGGATCCGGGATGTAATCGTTTTCCTCGGTGAAGAGGATTTCAAACTTGACATACCCGCCTTCAAATTTATAGGGGATTTCCATGTTCAATACGGCTTCTTTGGTATCGCCTGGATTGATCTTCCCGAAATAGAACTTGTTGCCGCTCCCCAGATCCTTGTCCGTCCTGAGCGCGGCGGTGAGCCTGTAAAACGGCCCTTTTCCCCTGTTCTCCACGGTCAGCTTGAAAAGAATGGCCGATCCGGCCTTGGTCATTCCGCTCTGCGGAAAAAGCGACAGTTTGGTGACGGCATATGGCGGCAGCGCGGGTTTGCCCTTCTCGCCCAGCAGATATTCGACATTGGATATCAGGCTCGCAAAGAGCGAGGATCGTACAGGGAAGTACTTTGAAATGCCCGGCTCATCCGCCAGACTCATCTTAAACTCCATGTCCTTGCCGTCCTGATAGAAACTGATGAACCGTGTCATGTCCAATTCCACCCTGCCCTGCGAATCAGGCTTGGTCTGTATGGAATAATCCGTCCCCGGAATCACGATGGATATGGAATTCTCCGTCAAGGGGTGAAAGGATCCCTGAACCAGGTCTTCAGCCTTTTCCCATTGTGGTTCCCCCTTTCGACCTGCGGCGATATAGGCTGCCGGCGGTATCAGGACGCCCAGGGCGATCAGATCCCTTCCCAACACCACATTCCCCTCGCCGATCTGGCCGGATCCAGCAGCAGCCAGCCCTGCCGTTGCACCGAAAGCGAGCGCCCACCCGGGGATGCCGAGGGACCGCTTCATCCGGGATTCCTTGTCGGAAAATCTTTTCTGAACGACCTGTTTTTCGATCTGCACGACCAGATCCGGATCCGTGATGGACGGCTGCTGCACCTGCGTGAACCGGTACTCGTTCCTGTAGAATTCTTCGCGCACATCCCGGTTCTTCCCGGTCATGACCCTTCGCGACACGCAGCCGGAAAGGAAAATCATTGATAAATATATTGAAAGGATATAGATCAGTTTGTTGTGATGCATGTCATCCTCCATCCAATCTCTAGTGGAGCCCACCTTGAAGGTGGGCTCCACTTAACTTCATACAATCATGTGCCCCTTGGACAGTCTTAATCCTTGACTAACCGGACAGAAATCCCACTACTCTTGCCGGAAGAATAGTTCCGGTCAACGTTAGAATGGTAATAATTCAGATTACGGTACCAGGCAAGCCAGATGTCGTATTGCGTGGAGGACCAGAAATATGCATGGTAGCCCAAATAATTGAAGGTGCCTTTGTTGTTATAAGAATAGCATCCACCCGGAAGCGCTGTGAAACCGCTCTCATTTGTAGCTCCTGAGTTTGGGCTTATCCAATGAGATGTTCCGGTTTCCTTCATTTTTCCGCCCGCTCCTGATTCCCCTCCCAGATAATCCACCAATGTCTGCCATTCGGAATCCGTCGGGACATGCCATCCTTGAGGCGCAATGTCCCTGCTGTCATTTACAGCATACCAGTTGTAAAGATACCCGTATTCATCCGCGTTGCTTTGTTTGTTTTCATATGCGCATCGTGCACCCGAGTAAAGGGATGCCCAGGTCGAATAGGTAGTTACATTGGGTATCGCAGAGCCGTTTCTATATTTCGTTTCCCTTAAATTCTCCGCCATCCACCATTGGGTTCCTATTTTCACTGTCTGATAGATTTTTCCGTCGTTCCCGATCATGGTTCCGGTTTCATAAGCAAAAGAGGTCTTGAAATCCCACCGCTCCGACCAGTCGCTCGTCCCTCCAGACCCTGTTGCATTCACACGCCAGTAATAGGTGGTCCCTTCGGACAATCCACTTACCTGCTGCGAAGTTGCAATGATTTCACTCTGGTCGGACACCAGACTCGTAAAGATCGAATCCGTGGAAACCTGAAGCCCGTACGAGCTTGCCCCGCTCATCGAATTCCAACTTAATGTCGGGCCGGTTGCCACTCCCATTGCTCCGTTCGATGGTGATAACAGAGTAGGAACTGGAGGAGGTGAAACAACCGTCGTGAAATGCCAATCATCCGACCAGCCGCTCGTGCCTCCAGGTCCCGTTGCGTTCACGCGCCAGTAATAGGTGGTCCCTTCAGATAATCCATTCACCTGGTAAGAAGTCGCTGT
>JAFGEX010000049.1 GCA_016931355.1 bacterium | reverse complement strand
GGTCCGTGATGCCGCCGCCGATGTCCACAAACGCGACGCCCCTTTCCTTCTCCTCGCTGCTCAGAACCGCACAGCTGGCGGCCAGGGGCTCCAGCACCAGGGCGGCGACCTTCAGCCCCGCCTTCCGGACGCACCGGATGATGTTCTGAGCCGAAGTCACGGCGCCCGTGACGATGTGCACCTCCGCCTCCAGCCGAACGCCCGTGATCCCGACAGGATTCTTGATGCCGCCCTGGCTGTCCACAATGAATTCCTGGGGCAGCACATGGATGAGTTCCCGGTCTATGGGCAATGCGATGGCCTTGGCCGCATCGATCACGCGGTCCACGTCCTGCTGTATGATTTCGTGGTCCGCGCGGTGCACGCCGACCACGCCCCGGCTGTTCACGCCGCGGATGTGATCGCCCGCAATGCCCACGATCACCTCTTCCACGCGGACGCCGGCCGTGAGCTGGGCCTCGTCCACCGCCTTGCGCATGGCTTGTACGGCCTGATCCAGGTTGGTCACCACGCCCTGGCGCAGGCCGTGGGCGGCGCTTATCCCGACACCCAGAACCTGGACTCTCCCGCCCGGGGAAATTTCGCTCACCACCACGGCAATCTTGCTGGTGCCGATGTCCAGTCCGGCCAGAACGGCCGGTCGGTCGGAAAAGCCGGATTTTTTGATGAATTTCATGTCGTCATGTCCTCATGCCCAGGATGACCTGATTTCTGTACCTGAGATCAATGTACGCGACGCGGCCGCCCTGTTTTTTCTCTTCCATTTCCCTGAGCACCGCATCGAGACAGCGTATTTTGTAATGCGCGTCGCCTTCGCCGAAAAAAACCTTGATGCCGTGCCGGCTCGTAAAAAAAACCATCCCGTCTTTGCCGCTGCAGGCGATCTCGGAAATGCGGGTGTACAGTCCCGGCCTGTCGGACCGCATCAGGGCCACCAGGCGCAGCCTGGACAGCAGGGTGGAATCCTTCGGAACGGATCCCGTCCGGGATTCCCGGACGCTGATCCCGGAAAGGATCGGCAGATCGTACAGTTTGCCCGGCCTCGACGGAAAGAGGCTGCCCCGCTCGTCGATGCACAGCATCCTGCCGCCGGATTCCAGGAGGGCCAGCGCCTCCTTTTCCGCCACCCGTATTTCCACCCCGTCCGGGAAAAGCCTGAACACGCGGGCCCGGTCCACGTATGGGCTCCGCGCGATCGCCCTTTCCGTCTTCCTCAGGTTGAGCCGCCACATGGACTGCCCGCTCTCCAGGGACGCCAGTTTCAGGACCTCCGCATCCGTTAAAACCTCGTTGCCGTTGATCTCGATTTCCCGGACCTGAAAGGTGGAAGAGGCGGTCAGCCAGGTCCGGTAGTTGCGGCCGATGAAGACCGCAATGCACAGCAGGGCCGCCCCTGCCAGGATGCGCAGGGTCCACCCGATTGCCTCGTTTGCATCTGTCTCTTTCATGATGGGTCGAACCCCAATAGCTGAATTTCCAGTTCCAGATCCACCTGAAACATCCGGTGTACCCTTTCCTGTACTTCTTCCACAAGCCTGAGCACGTCCACGGCTGTGGCGAATCCGCAGTTCACGATGAAATTGGCGTGTTTTTTGGAGATCATGGCGTCGCCGATGCGCAGTCCTTTGAGCCCCGTCTCCTCGATCAGCCTCCCCGCATAATCCCCGGCAGGCCGCTTGAAGACCGAACCTGCGGAAGGCAGGGAGAGCGGCTGTTTTTCCCTTCGTTTCTTCAGGGTCTCCTCCCGGGTCCGGGCCAGTTCCCCGGCATCGCCCCTCTCCATCCGGAATTCGGCCTCGATGATCACCGCGTCAGCCGGCAGGTCGGTGAACCGGTACTTCATGAGGATCTGTTCCCGGTGTATCTGGAGCAGCGTGCCGGAGAAATCGACGAGCCGGACCCATTCGAGCCTGTCCGCCACTTCCACGCCGAAGGCGCCGGCATTCATCCGGATGGCGCCGCCGACACAGCCCGGAATGCCCGCCAGCTTCTCAATCCCCTTCAATCGCTTCCGGATGCAGAAATCAACCAGATCCCCGAGGAGCAGTCCCGAGCCGGCCGTGACCCTGAGGCCGCTGGCGGCCGTATGCCTAAAGGCCTCTGAGAGGTCAAGCACGATGCCCCTGAATCCTTCGTCACTGACCAGAAGGTTGGATCCCCTTCCGATAACAAAACAGCGCAGGCCTTCCTGGCGTGAGAAATCGATCACGGACCGGAGATCCTCAAGATCCTTCGGTGAAACGTAGAAATCCGCGGGCCCGCCGATCCTCCAGGTCGTGTGGCCGGCAAGGGGCTCCCGCGTCAGAATTCCGCCGCGCACCGCCTGCTTCATTTTATTCAGAAGGTCCATGGAGGTCATCGCATCCCTATCCCTGCATTTTCCGGATGAGCGTTTCACCCGCCCTCCAAATGTCCCCGGCCCCCATGGTGATGACCAGGTCTCCCTCGCGCACAATGCCGCGCAGATAATCCGGGACCTCTTCCTTGTCCGGGATGTAAACGACCTGCCGGTGACCCAGGGACCGGGCCGCATCTGCGACGCATTCACCGGTGACTCCGGGGATGGGCTCTTCCCGCGCCGGATAGATGTCCGTAACAACCAGCAGGTCCGCGTCGAAAAAGGACTGGCCGAAATCACTGAAGAAATCCCTCGTCCTGGAATACAGATGGGGCTGGAACACGGCAATCACCCGTTTCTTCCATCCCTGTCGCGCGGCCTGGAGCGAGGCCCGTATTTCGGTCGGGTGATGGGCGTAATCATCCACGACGAGGATGCCGCCGATATCCGCCTTGATCTCAAAACGCCGGTGCACGCCGGTGAAGGCCCTGAGGCCGTTCTGGATATGGAAGAACGGGATTTCGAGCTCCAGTCCGACGGCAAGCGCGGCCAGGCTGTTGCGCACGTTGTGCAGGCCCGGCAGCTGCAGCCGGACCGCACCGAGATGCTGATCCCTCCACACGGCCGTGTATTCCGTGTGGAATCCCTCAAATTTCAAATCCTCTCCGCGCACCTCCGCCTGCGGGGTCAGCCCGTAGGTGATGATGCGGCGCCGCAGCCGGGGCATCACGTTTTGAAGGGAGAGTTCGTCCAGGCAGAGCACAACACTGCCGAAGAAGGGCACCTTGTTCGCAAAATGCACAAATGCGGACTTGATCTCCTCCAGGTTGCTGTAACAGTCCAG
>JAFGEX010000048.1 GCA_016931355.1 bacterium | reverse complement strand
GCCCTTCAGGACACGGTGAAAATGACGGATGCGGGCGACCGCCTGCTGGCTGAATCCCGGACGCCTGCGGGCGCAAGCGCGCTCGCGGGCCTGGCTGGTGCCTTTTCCGAAGCGAATGGGGAGACGGCCAGGGCGGCCGGCTATGCCCGCAGGGCGCTCGACATTTTGGAAGGCCTTTCAGCGGACAGCCGCCCTCCGGAAATGACGGCGCAGGAATGGGACCAGCAGATGAATCTGACGCGCGGCCGCTATCAGGCCATTCTGGGTTGGGCATGGGTCAGGCAGAACAGGATACAGGACGGCCTCGACATGCTCAGGCGGGCCTCGGATCATGTTGTCGAGGCGGGTTTATTCTATCATCTCGCCAGGGCCCTCGACCGGTCAGGGGACCTGTCGGGCGCGGCCGAAAACCTGGCAAAGGCCGCCGCATTCGGGGGGGCTGTCGGAGAACAGGCGGAAGCCGAACTGGAGGACCGGGTTCTCAAGGGGACGCTGGCTGCGCCGGAAAAATTACGGCTGCTTTCCTCCCAGGCCGCCTGGGTGAAGGAGCGTTACACCAGCAAAATACTTTCGGCCCGCTCCGTGCGGCCTGCGCCGGATTTCGACCTGACCGGCCTGAAGGGCGAACAGATCAGCCTGTCGGACCAGACCGGCAATGTCGTGCTGCTCTGCTTCTGGGGGACCTGGAGCGAATCATCCCAACGCCTCATGCAGGATCTCGAGGATCTGATGCAGGACTACGGCGGGGACGTCCTCTTTCTCAGCGTGGCCATGGACCGGAAGCCGGAACCGGTGCGGTCCTTTGTCCGGAAGAACCGCATCTCCATGACGGTGCTGCTCAACGAAGAGATGGAGAAGCTGTACGGCCTCCAGGGCGTGCCCGTGCTTTTCGTTATTGATCAGAACGGCGACATTCATTTCGAACACAAGGGATACAGGCCGGACATACTCCAGGTGCTGGACGTTGAACTTGAAGACCTTCTCGGAGGATAACCGGCCTTGCGCATCCTTTTCGCTTCGGACCTGCACGGCAGGCAGGCTGCATATGACGAACTCATCCGGATGGCAGGGGACTACGGTCCGGAGCTGTTCATCCTGGGCGGAGACCTTTTGCCCGCGGGACGGCACGCAGCGGAACTGCTGAAATCTCAGACAAATTTTGCAGCGCATGGCTTCAGGCGATTTCTGGCCGGGCTTCGGGATGCCGGAAATCCGCGGGTCATTGCATCGGCCGGCAATTATGACCTGGCATCCGCATTCCTCGAGCTGAAAAATCTGGAGGATGATCATTTCACCGTCTTCCTCTCCACCGGATCCAGGGCTCTGGACAACGGCTTCAGGCTCGTGTGTTCCCCCTTTGTCCCCCCTACCCCGTTCCCGCCTAAGGATTTCGAAAGGTTGGACATGCCGGATGATGCGCCGGCCGGCCAACCCTCACAAGGCCTCCTGACCTGGAACGGCAAGGTCGAATTCGTGGAAGCGGCCGGTCATTTCAAGTCCAGGAAATCCATCCGGGAGGAGCTCCAGTCCCTGTCGGCTTCGGCTGAACACGAAAAAACCATAGCCGTGTTTCACTCGCCTCCACACGGCACGGGCCTGGACCGTTTGTACGGCGGCGCCCCGGTCGGAAGCCGGGCCGTGCGCAGCTGGATCGAAGAAACAAAACCCCTCGTTTCCCTGCATGGGCACATACACGAGTCCCCGGATGTGACCGGGATATGGGCGGAACACCTCGGCGCCACTCTGGCTGTCAATCCGGGACAGAACACATCCCGCGTATCCGCCGTCGTTCTGGACACTGAAAATCCGGGCGGCATTCTCCACAGCACGCGGGGCCGCCTCGGCGATTCCGGGACCGGGAGGCGGTCATGACGGGAAAACGGTTCATGGCCTTTTTCTTTCTGTGCGTCCAGGCTGCGGCACAGCCGCGATTTGACTGCCTGACCCTGCGCATGCCTGGGCCTGTCACCGGCGTGCTGGCTGAAAGCCTTGATCCGGACAGCGTGACGGACCTGATTGTGGTCCATGGGGCGGACAGGAGGGTCTCAGGGGCCTCCACCAGGGGTATAACGTATTTCCTGTCGGGTCTGGATGAAGGATTGAAGCTCCCCGCAGCAAGCGTCTGGGAATCTTCACTCTTCGGAGAAAAAGACATTACGATTCGCTCGCATTCCACGGGGCAGGACCCGGGGAATGCGCTTGCCGACAGATTCCAGGCACCCTCAGGCTGCTATGACGCGCTCCCTTCCGACATCCTGTTCGACATCGCGGACCTGGAATCCGACGGCAGGGGCGAACTGGTGCTGATCCGTACGGATGGGATCGCCGTTCTCCGCTTGGACAATGCCGGAATGCTTGGAAATCCGGAGGAAACAATCCGCATACGGCCGTTGCTCTCCTCAGGAGATCCCGCATGCCTGCCCCGCGTCCGGTTCTGCCACGATTGGGACATGGATTCCACACTTGAGATCTATGTGCAGACAGACCACGGAATCGCGGTTTTAGCCCGGGATTCCGGCGCCTATGCCCTGCGCTGCCGTTTATGGTCCAATCCCCAATTCCGCTGGGACGAAAAGGATCAGGCCAGTTATTCCATCCAGATGGCGGAATCCAGGATATCGGATTTCAACGGCGACGGGGACCTGGATTTTCTCAATGTGAACGGGACGCGGCTGGAGGTATTCCTGGGCAGGCCGTGCTGGACGCACGGCCGGGAAGCCGCCATGGTGCCCCCGGACTGGGTGTGGGACCTGGAACCGAGCCCGTCCGTGACCAATCCCCTCGAAAGGCTCTTTCCCCCGCTGATGAAGCTCGAGGTCGCACACCTGGACACGGACGCCTGCGCCGATGTGCTGCTGAGCCTGGCGCCTCACGGCGGATTCATCAGCATGATCAGCCAGCTCCAGATTTTCATGAACCGCTGGGGCCGCCTGCCCGTAATTCCGGAATTGCTGGCCGCGGAAAACCTGGCGGGCGAGCATCTGCTGGCAGACATCAACGAAGACGGGCTCACGGACATCGGCATGGTTAATTTCAAGCTGAGCCTTTTCCAGGCCATGCGTTTCTTTCTCACCCGCAAGGTCCGCAACGACTATGAGTGGTACCTGATGACGCCGGACCTGCGTTATCCGAAAAAACCGCAGGCCGCCCTGAGCGTGACACGCAGGCCCGGCCTCGGAGAGTTGACGCAGTCCACGCTCTGCCACAGCGTGGAAGGGGATTTCAACGGCGACGGCAGGCGCGACCTTCTCGTGGGCACGGACAGGGAAAGGTTCACCGTGTATCCCGGCACTGGCTCCGGCCTGTTCTCCGAAAAGGGGAGGTTCCACCTTTCCGCGCGGGTTTCGAATCGCATCCGCATCGCGGATTTCAACGGAGACGGCATATCGGACATGGCGGTCTGGTATCCCCATGAAGAAAATTCGCACAGCCTGTCTTTGCTGATCAGCGTGAAAAAATGAAAAAATGGATCACCCCCTCATTGCTTCTGGCCGCCTGGTCCTGCCTGCAGGCGGAGCAGCCTGTTCTTGAAAGAATCGTGCTTTTCGGCAACACGCGCATGCGGGAAGGCACGGTCATCCGGCAGATCGGCATCAGGCCGCTGAAGGCATTTGACGACAGCCTGCTCAACAAGGAAAAATTCTGGCTGATCCGGTTGGGATTCCTCAGGCGTGTGGATTTCCTGACCAAGCCCGGATCAACGCCGGATCAACGCATTCTCATGGTCGTGATGCGGGAAAAAAGCCGCTTCTCGGTCTCCCCCTCCCTGCATTCCGATCATCTGTTCGGCTGGACCGGCGGCTTCGACGTCGAATACCGAAACCTCAGGGGGACTCGAGAACGCATGGATTTCTCCATTCTGGCTGGAAAATACAAAAAAATGCATCTGGCCTGGCAAATCCCGGACCTGCTCCCGGCATGGCAGCTTTTCTTCAGCACAGAAATCGGCCGGCGGGATTTCCCCTACCTGTTTCCGGATTTCAAGCCCTCCTTCTCATTCAGGGAGGACCGCCTGTGCTTGACGCTTGGAAAACGGTTCGGCAGGCGACTCTCGGCCGGAACCGGCCTGGGCTGGGAATCCGTTCAATCGGGAACCGGGAGGCCGGATCATCGGGCCGCGGCAGGGAGGAAAACAGAGTCCTGTCCGCCTTCTGTGAATGGGATTCGAGGGACTGGCCCGGATATCCGAAGAGCGGGATTTATTTCAGGGCCGAATGGGAGGAGCATGATCTCGCCGATCCGCTCCGCATGCAGACGCTGAGTCTTGATTTCAGGGCCCATCAGACCCTGGCCAGAAGCAATATCCTGGCCTTTCAATCAGCCTGCGTGTTCTCCGGAGGGGATATCCCTGTATACAAGCGGCTGCATCTCGGCGGAGGAGAAACCTTGCGCGGATACCGCACCGGCGCCCTGGGCGGCGAGAACAGCTGGACGACATCCCTGGAATACCGGTTCCCCATTGTTTATGAAAGAAACCTGCCGGCGGGCATTCACGCCGGTTATGCGGGCGTCCTGTTCACGGACGCGGGCACGGCCTGGTACCATTCCGAGAAATGGACGTTCAAAAAAATGCGCGGCTCCGTGGGCTTCGGCGTGCATGCGATCTGGGACAAATGGGTGCTCCGCGCCGAATACGGATATCACGGCAGCGGATGGGGTTTCATCAACACGGCCACGGGGATCAAGTTCTGACCCGGCATCATCAAATGATGATCCCATCAACAAATGATCGGGGTTTGTCATCCTGAGGGAGCCCTGAAGCTCGGTGTCCCGCGGATCAGGCAGGCATGGGTGACCGAAGAATCTGAAGCCCGTAAAAAAAACGATGAGGGTATCCTTTCGTGAAGGCGGAATGACCTGAATGAACAGCAATCCCATGGCGATCGGAAATTCCCGCAAAACAAGTTCCAACGAAAAGATGAACCGGCTCCCGGTATTCCTGCTTTTTTTCTTTTTTCTTGCGTTGCCGGCCGTCCATCCGGCACACGCCCAGGTCGCTGTTGACTCGAGTCTGGCGGGAAGGCGCATTTCAGGCATCTGGATCAGCGGTAATGAAAAAACCAGGGCGCATGTCATCCTCAGGGAGATGAAGACCAAAAGCGGCGATGCCCTGGAACGCGGACGCATCGAGGAGGACTGGAAGCGCATCCTGAACCTCGGCCTTTTCAACCGCGTCCAGGTCTCTGCTTTCCCGTCGGACAGCTGCGCAGCCCTGTTCATCGACGTCACGGAACCCCAGTATTGGGCTCCGGTACCCATCCTCCACCTGAATGAAAAAAGCTGGAAAAAAATTTCGTACGGCGCAGGGCTGATTCACATCAATTTCAGGGGCAGGGCGGAGACGGTCGCCTTCCAGGGAAAACTCGGGTACAACCCGCTGGTGCAGTTTTCCTATTCCAACCCCTGGATCGGCACGCAAAGGCTGACCCTGCAGACCGACCTGTATCTGGGCCGGGTCCGGAGCAGGCATTTCGATGAAGAAAAAGTGGACGAGATTCAGAAACGGTTCCAGGCTTTCATCGGAAGACGTTTCGGATTCCATACCGTGTTCCGCGTGTATGCAGGCTACCGGGAGGTCGGCTTCGAAGACGACAGACCGGCCACTGTATCGCAAACGGGCCTGGACCGCATCCCCTTTCTCGGATGCATCCTGAACTGGGATCACCGGGACCTGAGGGATTATCCGCACCGCGGATGGAATTTTGCGGTCGCAGCCGTGCGGAACGGATTCTCTCCGGCAGGTCCGGAATTCTCCCAATTATCCTGGGATGCACGGATATACCTGCCCCTTTCCTCGTCCACCCTGGCTGCGAGGGTACACGCAGGCCTTTCCTCAGGCACAGTGCCGGTGTATGACAAATTTTATTTCGGATTCTCGGAACGGATTCGGGGTCATTTCAACGAAGTCCTGGAGGGGGACAACCGGATCGGCGCAGGCCTGGCCTGGAGAATCCCGCTCCTGCCCATCCGTTATTTTCACCTGGACGAGGACAGCAGGCTGACGAACCTCCGTTTCGGCATGGGCTTCGGAATTTTCGCGGACACGGGCGCAATCTGGCAGCGGGATCACAAACCTTTAAAATCCGACCTGCTTTCCGGATACGGATGCGGCCTGCATTTCCTCCTCCCCTACAACATCGTCCTGCGCGTCGAAACCGCCTTCGATGAAAATTCGAAACAGGAATGGATCGTGGACCTGGATGTGGACATATAAAGGAATGCACAGGGGAGGATTCGTTCATGTCCAAAACCAGAAAAATCATCAGAAACGTCCTGCTCATCTTCATGATCGTTTTCGCGATTCTGCTGCTGGGCTCGACCTATACCATCGAAAAACAGGTTCAGCGGGTTTGCAGAACCGCCGCCGAGCTTTATCCCGGCGATCCGGTGGAGGCTGTGATATCCCTGGCTCGGAGGGATGATACCTGCACGCGGGAGAAGGCAAAGGCCTTGTGGGCCCTGGGACAGCTCGGGGATCCGAAAGCCCTGCCCTATCTACGTTCGAGTTTCGGGGAGAGCCCGGAAGACAATCTGTGCACCTACGAGGCGAATTTCGCAATCAAAAAACTGGAGGAAAAACGGTTTAATCTTCCGGGATTTTTATGGCGGAAACTGCTGTCAAAATGAGGCAGAACAGCCGCCGTCCGATCAGGGGCTTGTTTCCATGACGGATCCGTCCGTGACGACCAAAACGACACATACAGCCTGGTTCCGATTCTACGAAGAATTGAACGACTTCCTACCTGAAAACCGCAGAAAAATCCTTTTCCCCTATGCCTTCGAAG
>JAFGEX010000047.1 GCA_016931355.1 bacterium | reverse complement strand
CAGTGGTGGAGCGTCTGGTATCCGGGAGCGGAGCCCGGGGGAGGGGGATACATCGCCCAGCGGATGCTTGCAGCCAGGACGGAAAAAGGCGCGGTGGGAGCCACGTTGTTCTTCAATATCGCGCATTACGCCCTGCGGCCCTGGCCCTGGATCCTGATCGCCCTGGCGTCCCTGGTCGTTTTTCCGGATCTGGCGTCCCTGCGGGCCGCGTTCCCCCATGTGGATCCCTCCATTGTGAGACATGATTTCGCCTATCCCGCCATGCTGTCCCGTTTGCCCGCCGGATTCATCGGTCTGGTCGTGGCTTCCCTTTTCGCAGCCTACATGTCCACTGCGGCCACGCATCTGAACTGGGGATCCTCCTACATGGTCAACGATTTTTATCGAAGATTCCTCAAGCCCCAGGCTTCGGAAAAGCAATTGGTCCTGGTGGGGCGGATCTCCACCGTTTTCTTCATGCTGTGCGCGTCCATTCTCGCCATTCTGCTTGAGAATGCGCTGCAGGCCTTTCAGATCCTGCTGCAGGTCGGGGCAGGCACGGGACTCATCTACATCCTCCGCTGGTTCTGGTGGCGCATCAATGCGGTCAGCGAGATCACCGCCATGACCGTTTCCTTCCTGGTTGCGCTCTATTTCCGGTTTCTCCATCCAGCCACCGGACTCCCCGCGCTCTCGCCTGCTGCGGAGCTTGTGCTGGGTGTTGCGGTCACGACGGTTTTCTGGCTGCTGGCCACGTTCCTGACGAAACCGACGGACAGCGGCACGCTCCTGTCCTTCTACCGGAAGGTCCATCCGGGCGGTGCGGGCTGGAAAAAACCGCTTCGGGAGGCGTCGGCAGTAGACGCCGCCTGGAAATCACTTGCAGAGGAGAAATCCGATGTCCCGGCCGGGATCCGGTGCATGGTCCTGGGATGCATCACGGTTTATTCGGCGCTTTTTGCAACCGGAAACTGGATATACGGCCGTGTTTTCGCCGCCAGCGTCTTCACCCTGATTTCCCTTTCCGGTTCGGTTCTGCTCTTTCTGGCATGGAAAAAACTGAAACTGATCGAAAGCCGGTAAACACCCCATGAAACCGACACTCCTGGTCATGGCGGCCGGAATCGGATCCCGCTACGGAGGATTGAAGCAGCTGGATGGATTCGGGCCGTCAGGCGAAAAAATCATCGACTATACGATCTATGACGCCATCCGTTCCGGATTCGGAAAAGTGGTGTTCGTCATCAGGAGGGAGATGGAGGAGTCCTTCCTCAGGACCATCGTCAACCGGTGGCGCCGCATCCCCACGGTTCTCGTATTCCAGGAACTCGATGTGCTGCCTGCGGGTTTTACGGCACCGGAAGGCCGGAAGAAGCCCTGGGGCACCGCCCACGCGGTCCTGACCGCAGCGCCGGCCGTCCGGGAACCGTTTGCCGCGGTCAATGCGGATGATTTTTACGGACGGGACGCCCTGGAAAAGGTTTGCGGTTTTCTTTCAGAATCGTCCGGAAACGGAGCCTATTGCGTCGTGGGGTACCGGTTGAAGAACACGGTATCGGATTACGGATCCGTGGCGCGCGGTGTTTGCGAACAGGACGGCAAGGGATTTCTGACGCGAATCACGGAGCGGACGAAGATCTTCAAATCCGGCGACGAAATATCCTTTCAGGAAGGATCGCACACGGTGGGGATCTTGGGGGAGTCGCTCGTTTCCATGAATCTCTGGGGATTCGTTCCTTCTTTTTTCGACCACCTGAACGACGCATTCCGGGCATTTCTCGAAAAAAACAGAAACAATCCGGAGGCGGAGTTTTTCCTCCCGACCGTCGTTGATTCCCTGATCCAGGCGCGGAAGGCCAGAGTGAGCGTTCTTTCCACTGATTCAAAATGGTTCGGAATCACCTATCAGGAGGACAGGCCGGAGGTTGAAAAAGGCATCCGGCGACTCGTATCCGGCGGCGTTTATCCGCAACGGTTGTGGCAGGCGGAATAGAAACATGCAGGCGCGAAAGAGCCGGTGTTTTCGGCCCGGCAGGCGGAGAAGAAACCCATGATTGTAGAGGAAATCTCAAAACAGTTTTCAATCCAGGGCAGTCCTGTCAAGATCCGCATTTTCGGGAGCGGACACATCCACGACACCTATCACATCCTTACAGATGCCGGGCAGCAGGTCCTGTTGCAGAAGATCAATGACCGCGTGTTTCAGGATGTGCCCGTGCTCATGTCGAACATCAAGCGGGTTACCCGGCACCTCTACGGTAAAATGCTCCGCATGCCGGATCACGATCCGGAACGGGAAACGATGATCCTGATCCCGACGGTCAATGGAAAACATTATCTGTACGAGAAGAGTTCCGGCTACTGGCGCATGTACCGCTTCATCACGGAGAGCCGGTATCTGGATCAGGTGGAGGATCCCCGCATGGTTGAACAGGCCGGCCTGGCCTACGGCCGTTTTCTCGCCTGGCTTGTAGACCTGCCGGGCCCCCGGCTGCATGAAACCATTCCTGCATTCCACGATATGGGATCGCGCATCGGACGTTTCCTGATGAGCGCGCAGAAGGATCCAGCCGGGAGGGTCAGGCTGGTCCGGAAGGAAATCACCTGGATCGAAAAGCGTACGGACGAAATGATGCGCCTCCATTTCCTCAGGGTGGGCGGCCGGATACCGGAGCGCATCACGCACAATGACACCAAGATCAACAATGTCCTGTTCGACACAAAAGGGATCGCCTTATGCGTATCGGACCTGGATACGGTCATGCCGGGCATTGTGCATTATGATTTTGGGGATGCCGTGCGGACCGCTGCGAGCACCGCCATGGAGGATGAAAAGGACTTGCGCCGCGTATCTGTGGATCTCCGGTTGTTCGAGGCTTTTTCGAAGGGCTATCTGCATGAAACCGCTTCAATCCTCAATGCCCAGGAGATCGAAAAACTGGCCTTCTCCGCACGGATGATGACGTTTTTGATCGGACTCCGTTTTCTCACCGATTTTCTGGAGGGGGATTTGTATTATAAGATCCATTATCCGGATCAGAACCTGCAACGGGCGAGGGTCCAGTTCAGGCTGGTGGAGAGCATGGAAAAAAACGCAGACAGTATGGAGGAAATCATCTCCCGGATCATTCAGAATCAGAAAAAGGAGAAAATGAAATGATGGTCACGGCGAAATCCGCGCGGATGGCGGCCGTCCTGTGCGGCCTGATCGTTCTTTCACAGGCCCAGGAGATTGATCCGGGCCTGACGGAAGTCTGGGATCCTGTCCCGCGTGTCGTCACGCCCGGAGAGGGCAACGCACCGTGCAGCGATGCGATCCTTCTTTTTGACGGCACGAATGCTTCCGCATGGCAACACGAAAACGGCGATTCTGTCCGATGGGAGGTCCGGGACGGCGCCCTGACGGTGCGGAAGAAAACCGGCGACATCTTCACCCGTCAATCATTCGGCGACTGCCAGCTGCATATCGAGTGGCGGTCGCCCTCCGAGGTTTCAGGAGAAAGCCAGGCTCGCGGCAACAGCGGCATCTTTTTTATGAAACGATACGAACTCCAGGTGCTTGATTCCTATGAAAACCGGACTTATTCGAACGGCCAGGCGGGCAGCATTTACAAACAATCCATCCCGCTTGTGAACGCATGCCGGAAACCTGGGGAATGGCAGTCCTTTGACGTTGTTTTCATGGCTCCGAAATTTTCAGAGGACGGAAGTGTGCGGTCGCCCGCCCGGATCACTGTTTTTCAAAACGGCATCCTGATTCAGAATCATTTTGAAATCCAGGGCTCCACGATGTACCGGGGCGCACCCCGATATGAAAAACACGACGCCCGAGAACCCATCCGCCTGCAGGACCACGGCAATCCGGTCAGCTACAGGAACATCTGGGTGCGGGAATTGTAGAAACGAAAGCCGTCCGGGCGGGTTGTCAGGTGAGTATTCTCGGCGAAAAGGGTCTCCTTTCCTTCGGCGTCACCGATCCCGCCGCAGCATCCGCGTTCTTTCGAAACATCGGATTCCATTCTGTGGGGGAAGCCGGATTCGCGGAGCGGTTGAATCCGGCAGGGAGCGCATTCCACGCCGCTTGCCGCGAGGTCAGCGAGAGAATCCAGAACTCTTCTCCCATGCAGATCGACAATTCCCCACCGGTTGCGGCGGGCCGTTTCAATTCCCCGGAGGAGGCATCACAGGATGAAGATTCTCCGGCGCAGGATGCGGGAAGTCTCAATCTCTTCGATGGCTCCTCAGTGCTGCAATGCAGCCGATCGGATGTCCCCGGTGTGGAATTGGTCTATTTTTCGAGCCGGATCCGGGAAACCTGCGATCACCTTCAAAAACAGGGATTGCGCCCCGGCTGCGGCGGGGATATCCGTTTCCAGGCATCCGGCGGAATGGGCGTCCGCATCCGCCCGCGAGACTGCGAGCCCTCGGTCATTCCCATGGGCCTGACCCTGCATCAGCTGCCTGTCGATGGGGTGTTGAATACAGCCTATTACCCCAATCCCTTTTGCGGCATTCTCGTCGCTTTCATCTGTCCGGTGGAAGACCTTCAGGAATCGATTTCCTGCTGGGAAAAAATAGGCTTTCTCCTGCTGGAAACGCATCGCGGTCCCTATCCCCATGCGGTGCTGAGCGACGGGATTCACAGCATCGGACTGCATGAAACAGGGGATATAAACGGGTGCGGGCTTTTATATGCCGCGCCGGACATGAAAATGCGGCTGGCGCGTTTGGAGGCAAAGGCGGGGCTGGATATCCGTGCCTGCACGCAGGCCGGGAGAAGAACCTATGACGCCTCCATCATGGGGCCGGAAGGGATATGGATTTATCTGACCGGATTCTAGGCGGTTTTCCATCCCCCGTTTGAATCTGTCAGCGAACGCATTCCCCTTGAGCTTGCCGGGATGGTAAGCGAGCGAATTCAAACGTCTTCATCCGGACGGATCAAAGATTCCCCGGCAGCTCACTGCCTGGGAGCTTCAATGGCCAGATTCCAGCACCCCAGTGCCATTATCCGGTCGTCCGCATCGGATGGACCGGCATTTCCGATCTGACAGGCCGTCTATTTCTCCAGCTTGCGCGGATAATCCAGCAGGTGATCCGTGGTGTATTGCGGGAATGCGGGCACGGCGACAGGATAGGGGACCTGCTGCTGCATCGCGAATACGGGCACACGGGTCAGCTCGATTTTCTCAAAAGCTTCAAAATCCACGAATATTTCTTGAGCATATTTTTGCTGAAGACTGTCCACATGCGCGTTCAGGTAATTATGCTCTCCCTTCATCCGGGCCTTGTCGAAATCAGGCCGGTCCGGAAGGGATTTCAGGAATTCATCGCAGGCGTATCTGGAGATCAGGGCGTCCCTCCACATTTCCGTTTGCCGCCGGACCTCCCGATCCTTGTCCAGGGAGCGTTTATAGGCTCTCTGCGTGATGAAGTGATTTCTCATCATATCAAGAACAGCCCGTTTAAAGGTCCTTTTGAATTCCGTTTCATTCGCGTATTTTGTTTTCCGGAAGACCAGCGGGTGCGAGAGAACGAGTTTTTGAAAGTCCATGACCGTATAGATCCGATCGTCGATTTTAAAAAGGGACTTTGACAGCAGTTCCTCTTCTTTCGGAATATCCGATTGATACAGGCCTTCCTCCTGTCTTTGCAGCGGGTCCAGGGGATCACTTTTTTCGCGGTGGCGGGTGTAATAAATTTTGGCGAGGGGATCCATGGCTTCATTGACAAATTCGATTTTCCGGTCCCCCAGGACGTCCTGCAGATAGGACATCCACAGACCGACCGCTTTTTTCATGGTTGTTTTCTCTTTCACCTCGTTCCACCTGAGCGCAGCATCCTCGCCTCCGATGACCGGATGAAAGGAAGCGTTCTCAACCTTCATGATGATGTATTCGTTTTCCCCAAGACGAAGCGGACCCAGAACCGTGCCCGGTTGCTGCAATTCTGTGAACAGGGCGTCGTGTATCGCATCATGATCCGGATCCTTCCATTTGACGGTCTGTCTGGGGGCCCGCGCAGGATCTCCGATCCGGTCGAAAACGCGCCTGCGGTTCTCCGGATCCTCATCCAGTCGCCGCAGGAGCTGTTCGGCTTTTGTCGAATCCAATATGGTGTAGAAGGAAAGGTCGTATT
>JAFGEX010000046.1 GCA_016931355.1 bacterium | reverse complement strand
TGCCGCGTTGGCGAAACGCACCGCATCACCGATTTCCTTTTTCTCGGCTAGGGCGACAGCGAGCGCGCCATTGAACACGTCGCCGGCTGCCGTGCTGTCCACAGGGCTGACCCTGAATCCGGGTATCATGCCGTTGAACATCTCGCTTGCCACGTATGCACCTTTAGGTCCGAGCGTGATCAAAACGGTCTGAATCCCTTTACTTCGTAGCTTGTCCGCAGCCCTCCTGGCTTCCGGTCCGGATCTGACCGGCATGCCTGCGAGAAAGCCGGCCTCATGCTCGTTCGGAGTCAGAATGGATATTTTCCGCATCAGGGGAAGCGGCAGTTTTCTCGCCGGAGCGGGGTTGAGAATCACCGGTATGCCGCGGCGGAAAGCCAGGTCAGCAGCAGCGGCCACGGTCTCGAGAGGGACCTCCAGCTGCATCAGCAGAATGTCCGCGCCTGCGAAAGCGGACCTGTTTTTCAGGACATCCTTCGGACATAAGGCGGAATTGGCGCCCGATGCTACGGCGATGCTGTTCTCGCCCCCGGCATCCACGAAAATCAGGGCGACTCCGGATGCGTTTTTTCTGTCCCTGATGACAGGCCTGACCTGGATGCGGTCCTTCCTGAATCCTCTGACCGCCTGGCCTCCGAACAGATCATTGCCGACCCGGGCGATAAAGGTCACCCTGCCGCCTGCCCTGGCAGCCGCGACAGCCTGGTTCGCGCCCTTGCCTCCCGCAGCCATGGCGAATGTTCCGCCGATCACCGTTTCCCCGGGCTTGGGGATCCGGGAGACACGGACGATCATGTCCGTATTGGAACTGCCGACAACAACGATTTTCATATTCATTCCCTTTCGTTCTACCGCAGCAGAAGAAGACGTCCCGAAGCCCGGTTGCTGCCTGCCTGCAGCCTGTAGACATACACGCCGGAGGGCATGGAAGCGCCGCGGTCATCCGTTCCCTCCCAGAAGAAACATCCGTCGCCGGCCGGGAACAGAACAACCGCCGACCCCGGGGTCCACCCCGGGGTTGGAGATATCATTGTTTTAGACCATCCGCGCGGCTATGATCAGGCTCAGGCCTGCGATGAAAAGCAAGAACATCAGGGCCACGCTCCGGTTCGTCCCTGCGGGCGCATCCTTGAACTCCTTCCAGATGAACACGCCCCAGAAGGATGCGATCATGGTCGCCCCCTGGCCCAATCCGTAGGAAATCGCGAATCCGGCCGCTCCGGATGCGATGATGCTGAAGGACATGCCCAGGCTCCAGATCATGCCTCCGAGAATGCCGACCAGATGCAGCCTAGCATTCCCTTTGGTGAAATAATCCCCGTAGGATACGGGAGGTCCGGAAAACGGTTTGGCCATGACGATGGAATTCCAGAGGAAATTCGAAAGGAAAAGTCCGATCGAAAAGACGAACACAGCCGTATAGGCTGTCAGCTTGCCCGGCTCCGGATTCGCCGTGTCCGCTGCCATGGACGCAGCCACGAACCTGTAGAAGAATCCCATGGACACGCCTGCGAGTACGGAGAGCACGAGGCCCTTGATCGTGCTTTTCTTCCCCTGGGCCGGTAATTTCCTGTATATCACGGCATCGACGAGGATCGCCAGCACGATCAACAGAACGCCGGCGAAGAGCAATACCGGATTGCCGAGCGGAGTCGCCACATAATTGGTGATAACGCCTATGACAAGCGCCAGGCCGATGCCCACCGGGAAGGCCACTGCCATGCCTGCGATATCGATCGCAGCCACGAGCAGGATGTTCGCGAAATTGAAAACAACGCCTCCCAGCGCAGCGCTGAACAGGGCGGAAGACCCTGCCTGGCGCAGGTCAGGCAGAAAGCTTCTTCCGGAGGAGCCGAAACTCCCTATGGTAAGGGCAAGCGCGGCTGCAAACAAAAACACGCCGATCGAATAGTCCCAGTAAAACAGCTGAAAGCGCCATTCCTTGCTCGCCAGTTTCTGCGTGTTCGCCCAGGAGCCCCAGCAGAGCATGGTGATCACGCACATGAAAACAGCCAGCGGATACGATTGAACGATGACCATGAAATCCTCCTTCGAGTGCCGACTCCGGGGTGGATCCCGGGATCAGCCGGTTACGGACGGCCGAGGTTCTGCCTGAGAACCCTTTCCATGAACCTTCGTAAGAATTCTTCCCTGTTGATCGTCATGCCGATTTCGCAATTCGGGGCCTTTGACTCGTCCACGACCGTATAGCCCCCGTCGATCACCCGTACATGCGCCTTCCGCGTCGTGAACAGATCCGGCCACAGCGCCATGCCGACTGCAACCACATCAAACAGGGTCGGATCCGGCTGCGCATATGATTCATAGCCCCAGAGCGTATAGAGACCGCAAAGCGCATCGGTCAGCGGGGACTGGCGCATGAGCAGCCTGTCCCTGTATTCCTTCCCGAGCTTGACAAAGGTCGTGATGTCCAGCCCTGCGTATGTGATCGGAGCGCCGCTCGCCGCGAATTTTTTGGCTGATTCCACATCCGCCTTGACGTTCCATTCCGCGTCCGGCACCGGACCTGTTCCGTATCCCATATAGAAGGATCCGAACATGGAATAAATTTTCTTTGCCAGTTTGAGGGCTTCAGGGTCTTTGTCGATCACTTCTCCGATGTTCGGCAGAGGCCCAACGGTGAACAAAATGACTTCATGCGGGTATCGCCTGAGATTTTCTATAATGAAATCCGCCGCCTTTTTTTCCACGGGTTTCACCTTGCTGAAACCATTTGCCCAGAGGAACTGGCTTGATTCACCTGCAAGCTCCCTGTCCTGCCCGATGACGCCCGGAGTCCGGCGGCCCACCACGACCGGAATATGCTCCATGCCGGTTTCATAGAGCATTTTGCATGCGACCTGCGCCCGCCTGTCCGTCAATCCATGATCCATGACCAGACCCAGAACTTCGAATTCCGGGCTGGTGAGAATCAGGGCGACTGCGAATGCATCGTCTATGTCTCCTGCGAGGTCGCAATCGAGTATGATTTTCTGTTTTGTCGCGGGAAAGGCCTCCTGAACGCAGGCCAGGGCAAAAAGGAAAAGAACGGCTGTCTTTTTCATGAAGTGCATTCAAACCTCCTTGTTCAGTTCAATGAAACCGGAGAGTAATCACCTCCGGGAGGTGCCGAACATCCAGTAAATGCCACCGCCAGGGTGAACATCGCGGGAAAGATCTCCCGGAGGTGATTGAAGCTCCCCGGCAGCGCGCGGCGGGGAATCTTCGATCTGCAGGGAAAAAGACATTTGTATTCGCTCGCTTACCCCGCGGCAAGCCGCGGGGAATGCGCTCGCTGTCAGATTCAATCACCAGCCCGATTCTGCGTCATATCGAAGACCCTCGAGCGATTTTCCGTCCGGGCTGGTCAGGCAGGCCGCAGCCTCCCATCCGCCTGACCCCTGCGTGATTTTCATCATGCAAATGTTCCATCCCTTCTTCAAATCAACATCCGCCTTGTCCTCTCCGGGCGTCATGGCCCGGAGCACATTGTTGGCATGGACCTGCCTGCCGTTGAACCAGACCTTCACGCCGTCATCGCTTCCGATTTCCAGCACAGCCTTGCACGCCTTTTCAGACCAGATCTTCGTCCGGACATAGGCCGCGCAATTCTCCGCCCTGAACAGCTTTCCCAACTCCAGGACATGGGCGCTGTATCCTTGCTCTCCCATCGGCATCTTTTTCCATTCCGCAGCCCCGCCTGTTTCAGGCGCAAACGCGTACTGAAACAGTCCTGAGACGTCCGCACCCTCTCGTCTGTACGGTCTGGACACCTGCCATTGACTGATGAATTCTTCAGGCTTCCGGCTCCGGATGACGATCAAATTCATTTCCTCTTCAGAATAATTTTCATCATCCGGATAGACTCCCGGATCCCAGCATGTCTCGAGAGCAGGCTTCTCCGGTTTCCGGGCAGGTATCCGGAAGATTTCGCCGCCTCCGGGATCCTTCTCCACAGTCCCGCCCAGACGCACGACCGCGTCCCTTGCCAGCAGCCCGCAGACTGAAACGAGATCCGGGAAATTGTATTCCGTGAACGAGAAGCGGGTGTTCGTGTCCAGCGCCTCCGTAAACCGGGAAGGCAGGCCGGAAAGACCGAGAGCCGTAAACAGAATGCCCGCAGCGCTGGACGGATTGCAGTCCGAGTCCTGGCCGCAGCGCATGGAGATGACGATGGTGCTGTCGGGGTCCTCTTTCCCGTACAACAGGCCCATGACGATGTAGGCCCCGTTGATCTTTGCATCGATGTTGAAATCGGTCGCGCCTTCGCAGGAGAACCTGCGGTACGCGGGATTATTCTGGTATTTTTCGTTGATCCTCTCCCAGGTCGACTGCCAGTTGTCCGGGTTTTCCCGGAACCAGCGCGTCACATCGCGGATGCACTCCGCATACTGGCTTTCCGGAGGGATGCAATCCAGCCCGGCCTGTATGATTTTTTCGATGTCTTTTTCAAAGAAGGCCTCGGCATACATGCCGCCGACAAACAAGCCTCCATAAAGACCGTCTCCGTAATTCATCAGCCGGCCGAATGTTTCGCCCAGCCGGATGACTTCCTGCGGCATGCCCGGAGAAATCAGACCGGCAAAATCCGCCTCGATCTGATAGTCAATGTCATCCGCATGGGAGTTGTATTTCGGATGCCCGGACCACGGCGGAGCGATGCCGGAACGAAGATTGTCCCTGCCCGCCTTGTTTGCGTGCCAGAGCTGGTATCCGCTGTTTGCGAAATCGATGCCTGCCTGACGGATGGAGACATCAGGTCCGAATTTTTCAAGGGAACGCAAAAACGTCATCTCCACGTAAATATCGTCCTGGTTGAACTGATTGATCATGGCCGTATCCCAGAACGGCACTTCTTCTTTCGACAGCATCCGGTTCTGCGCGCGGAATTCGGTCGGGGCGCCCCACCCCACGCCCGCCATCTGCCCGATCCAGCCCGCCTTCATCCTGTCCGTGAATTCCTCCAGGGAAATCGTGCGCACGGTTTGCTTCTCCCCCCCGCACATGCAAAGAACAAGGCCGCAAAGGGGGACGTGAATCAATCTTTTCATCTGCATACAGGCCTCCTGATTATCCTCGAATCTCTCCTGAAACGCTGCCGACATTTTTTCGCAACAGTCAGCTCATTGAATCTGTCAGCCAGCACATTCCCCTTAGGCTTGCCCCGGGGCCTGCCCCGGGCTTTGGCCCGGGGTAAGCGAGCGAATCCGAAAGTCTTTTCCCTTGCAGATCGAAGATTCCCCGGCAGCAAGCCGGCGGGGAGCTTCAATGTGTCCGCGCCTTACAGGTTCTTCGCCGGTTCTATCCCAAAGCGGATTTCTGCATACAATCGGCATGATCAGCGAACGGCCGGCACATCTCATCTACACTTCTTTTCAAAACATCAATCTTCGTGATTGACAGGGAATCATTCATTTAGCACAAACGATTGAGCTATTATACAAATGAATTGAATAGAATTCAAGAATTTTCTGATTGAAGACAAGACGCATGACAAAAATTTACATTTCCTTCACAAAGGATGACATTCCAAGTCCGTATGAACCCTATATTTCCCTGAGTGAGAAAGGGATGGCCATGAAACGAATCATCGCGGTGATTGTCTGGCTCATCGCAGCAATCCCGCTGAGCGCAAAAATCGACAAGCTGGAAATTGATCTGACCGGCACCTGGAAATTCGAGATCGGCGACGATTCCGCATTTGCGGATCCGGGCTTCAACGATTCCCATTGGGGGGCCATACAGGTCCCTGCATACTGGGAGGAACAGGGTTTCCCGGGTTATAACGGATACGGCTGGTACAGGATCGTTTTCAAGGTGCCCAGACGCCTCAAGAACCGAAGCATCAAACTCAAACTCGGACGCATCGACGATGTGGACCAGGCCTATCTGAACGGTGCTCTCATCGGTTCCATGGGCAGCTTCCCGCCGGCACTGGAGAAAGCCTATGACAAGGAAAGGGTATATCCCCTGCCTGCAGGCATTGTGCGGTTCGGAGGTGTGAACACCCTGGCCGTCCGCGTCTATGACGAGGAAGGCGGCGGGGGCATACCCGACGGACCGGTCGGCATCTTCTCCGAGAGGGAGGTTTTCCTGGAGCTTGATCTGTCCGGAAAATGGAAATTCAAACCGGGCGATGATCCGGCGCGGAACGAAAACGGCTTTGACGATTCGGGCTGGAAACGGATATCCGTCCCGGGCACATGGGAGAAGCAGGGATATGCGGACATGGACGGCTATGCCTGGTACAGGCAGACGGTATCCATACCGGCGCGGCTGAAAAATTCCCGGCTGTTGCTCGTGCTCGGAAAGATTGACGACATGGATGAAACCTTCTGGAACGGGACAAAGATCGGGAGCACCGGCCACATGGAAGGCGCTTTCCTGGAGATGAGGAACAATCCCTTCTACAACAGAGAACGCATGTATTTCATCCCGCCCAACCTGATGCGCTGGGATTCCGAAAACCAGATCGCGATACGCGTCTATGACATCTGGAATCACGGCGGGATTTATGAGGGGCCCGCCGGGATCACCACACAGAAACATTTTCTGGAATACATGGGGAAGCAGAAAATCCGGACCGGCTTTTTCGAACGCCTGACCGGGTGGCTCAAGGGCCGGTAGCAGGGCCCCTAAACCGGACGGCGGGCAACCTTAAACTGCCACGCACTTTCAAAGTGAGTGGCAGTTCAAGGCCGGGTGGCTGAGGGGCCGTTATCCCCGAGGGACATCCGTCCGGGCCCGGCGCGCGACATTTCAGATCATGCCGAGGCGCTTTCTGATCAGCCATTCGGCGGTGAGCAGAAAAACCACCCATCCTAAAATCCAGCCCCTTGGAAAAAAGGACGTCTCCTTTTCCGTGACTTTCCGCCTCGGTGCGAAACGAAGGGTTTCCAGTCTGCCCGCCAGGCTGTCCGGCGTCGTCATCCATCCGCCGGACACTTCGGAAATCCTCCGGAGAAGAACGGGATCAGAACGCGTATCCATGAATTCCGCATGGTAACCCCGGACGGCCAGGAACGTCGTATCCCTGCCGATCAGGCGCCCGCCCCGCTCCGCTTCAGCCTCGATACGGAGAATGCCGTCATTGTGGAAAACCGTTTCCCATTCGTAACGGCCCTCCCGGACATGCTGCAGGTCATGATCGCTCGCGGATGAATCCGAACGGATGTTTATCCGGACCCGGGCATCCGTTACGGGCCTGAACCATTCGTCGAATACCTGTACGCGGACCGGGAATGCCTCCCCTGCATTCACCGTCCGCCTGTCCCGGAGCAGGCGCACGGGCCTTCCTCCGCCGGGCACGGCCAGCCAGCGCACTGCATCGTTCATCACCCTCTCCAGAAGGGGAATCATGCCCGGCGCTGTTGAAAGGTCCCACCTGTACAGGCCCGTTCCGAGAATGGCCATGGACCTGTCTCCCTGCATGTCCCTCGCCAGGATGACCGGGAGGGATTCAGAAGAGGCTGAACCCTGAACCGGAGCCGCCTCCAGCCAGATTCTGGATTCCGGCCTGGCCTTCACATCACTCCAGGCGGACAACAACGGCGGAACGGATTTCCAGTCAACGTCTGCATAACCCTGCTCATCCCCGCCACCCAGCGGCGACAGGAACGGCATGCGGGCTTCAGGCAGCACCTGCCGCGACACCGTCAAACGCCAGGATCCAACAGGCAGCAAATCGCTCACGGCTGACAACGCGGCAAGATCCGGCTTGTCTCCGGGCACGAAGAGAACCGGCTTTTTCCCTCTGATGAGCAGGTCCCGGACGCGGCTCCACACGAATGGAGGGGTTTTACCGGAAGGGATATGATGCAGAACGACCGCATCCAGATCTTTCAACAGGTCGGCTTCGGGCCAGGCTCCTTCATAAAATGCCGTGCCGGACTTGACGGTGAGCGGGATCAGGGACAGGTCCTCCCTGCCGGCGAGAGCCCTCCGCACCGCAGCCGCATCCGGATGGGGCGCATCCGCGACCAGGAGAACGCGCAATCCTCCCTTCAGCACCTGCACCGCAAAATCACGCCTGTTGTTTTCGGGGGTGAGTTCGTCCACGAGCGGCAGGATTTGAACATGGTAGGACCTGAATCCCTCCTCCACCGGAACCGTGGTGAAACGCACGGTCTGATCCAGGCCGCCTGCCGGGATGATCACACGTTTCTCTTCGAGCAAATCCTTCCCCGAATACAAACGGACAGTGACCGTTCTTCCTTCCAGACCAGGCCCCCGGACAACCGCCTCCACAGGCATTTCACTGCCCAGGATCGCCACATCATTGGCCGACACGCCGGCCAGTACCGCATCCGGAGGCTGCCCGGATCCGCCGAACAGGACGGAATAGACGGGGAAGCTGAGACGGCGTGCGGATTCGAGGGGGTATTCGCCCCTGTTGTTCCTGCCGTCCGTGAGGAGGAATACTCCGCCGATATGGCGGCTGCCGGCCTCATTTTGAAAAACGTCCAGGGCGGCGGCCAGGTTTGTGGAAAGCCCGGAAAAGACGATCGAATCCCCGGGATCGTCCATGCGGACGAGGCTGTCGTTCCGGAACACCGATGCGGTCAGGGGGTGCGCAGCCGAAAGGTTCTTCCATACCGGATCCTTCAAAAGGTCTGCAAGCACGCGGCTGCGCGCCATCCCCCGGTCGCGAAGCGTCATCGAGGCCGAGCCGTCAATGAGAATACAAAGGGAGGCCCGCTCCGATTCCTGCCTGCTGCTGCGCAACACCGGATCCGCGATGAGCAGGACGATGGAGAGCAGCGCTGCGGTCCTGAGCAAGACAAGCATCAGACGGATGCCCGGATGGACTTCGGGCCGGGTTTTTCGATACAGGCGCAGGACAACCGAAATGACAATGAGGCAGATCAGGGGGATCCAGAAACCGCCTGAAAAGGATAGAGTTGTTTCCATGGGGGAAAGCCTGTCACAGATTGAGAGAAGGGTCCGGGGCCAGGGACCATGGGGAGCTGAGGCCGGAGGAAAGGTAATGGTGTCCCGTACAGGCCACCATCGCCGCATTATCCGAACACAGGGACGGATCTGGCCACAGCACCCGGATGCCCATGGGACTTGCATCCGCTGCCATGCGGTCACGCAGGACGCCGTTCAGGGCCACCCCCCCGGCCAGGCCGATGCAGTGGATGCGGCCTTGCTTGGCCGCAGAAAGCGTTTTTCTCACCAGCACATCCACAACAGCGGCCTGGAACGATGCCGTGATGTCCGCAAGACCCGCGGACAGTTCTTCCGGCGACAGGGAGAGGGTATGGTTCAAGACCGCGGTTTTGAGGCCGCTGAAACTGAAGTCGAGGGTGTCTCCACCCAGGGCCCGCGGAAAAGGAATCGCCTTCGGATTTCCCTGCGCCGCCATTTTTTCAATGGCCGGACCGCCCGGGAATCCGAGGCCCAGCAACTTTCCGACCTTGTCGTATGCTTCCCCTGCAGCGTCGTCGCGCGTGCGGCCCAGAACCTCGTATCGGCCCCATTCCGAAACCCGAACCAACTGCGTATGCCCCCCGGATGCGACAAGCGCGACCAGGGGCGGCTCGATGTCCGGATGGGACAGCCGCAAGGCCCATATGTGGGCCTCGAGATGGTTGACTCCGATGAACGGAATGCCCAGGGACAGGGACATGCCCTTGGCTACGCAAAGACCGACCAGCAGGGATCCGGCCAGACCCGGGCCGGACGTTACAGCTATTCCTTCCAGGCTTTTCCGTTCCACACGGGCTTCCTTCAACGCCTGTTCGATCACAGGCAGGATCAGCCGGATATGGCAGCGGGAGGCGAGCTCGGGGACGATTCCCCCGAAATTGCGGTGGACCAGCTGCGTGGAAACGATGTTGCTGAGCAGCCGGCTTCCGTTAAAAACTGCGGCGCCGGTATCGTCGCAGGAGGTCTCGATGCCCAGTACCATCATCGTTCGATCAGCAATCCGAAGAATTTAGGCTTGACTTCCGTGAAGGTAATCCCCTCCGGCACGGTGATGGATGCCGGTATCCCTTCATCCGAGTAACGGTGCCTGTTCCGAAAATCGATGACGGCCCAGACTTCGTCCTTTTTCAGCCTCCTGATCAGTTCGACCCCGCCCTGTATTTTCAGGGAAAGGGTGGAGGGAATGGCCTGCACCCGGGCATCCGCAGGGGCATGAATCACGCGCACGGGGATGTCCTGCAGCCATTGCTCATGAAGCCTCTGGATGTCCGCATCATAGCGGACCTGATCCGAAGAGAAAGAAATCCGGGGCATGCCCGCGGCATCCAATTCGATTTTCCCCTCGACCTTTTTCAGCACATTCTTCAGAAGCTTGCTCTGCGTGGAAATGCTGTGAAGGTTCCGGATCAGCGTCCTGGGGCCGCTTACGGACACGGAGTCCGGATCAAGATTGATGGGACCGACCTGTATGAATCCGTCCACGGGGATGATGGTCAGGGACGGGATTACCGGGATCTTCTTTTCCATGAATTGATCCAGGTGTATCCGGATCTGATCGGGCCCGACAATGCGCATGGGGACCAGATCCGAATGATGCGGAATCCCCCTGAGCATGTCCAGGGAGAGGGATATCATGAATTCATCCGTACGGTTGTCCAGATCGATCTCCAGGTGCTTTTCGCGCAACAGCAGACTGAAGAGCATCTTGCCCGGTCCCTGAAAACGCACGGGTATGGATTTGGGGAGAGGCTCGGAAAAGATCCATCCCTCCGCCTGGCGCACGGTCCGGACCGGGATGGAAACGACGTATTCGTAGCTATCCTCGATGACCACATAGCACCAGAGAAATGCGGCGCAGAACAGGGAAAACAGTTTGACCCTGATATTCTCTGTCAAAAAACGTTTGAGGCTGTTTTTCATTTTCATGGGGCAAAGGGATCCGGGAACGCCCGTCCGCGTCGAACGTCGTCCCCTCCAGGCCTTGGCGGGGCCGGATTTTTCCGGTCTCCTGCCTGCCGCAGCAGCAGGCTTGCCTGCGTGCGGTGGAGAGAATTGAAGCTCCCCGCCGCAAGCTGCCAGCGAATCTTCGATCTAGAGGGAACGAGACATCTGGATTCGCTCGCTTACCCCGGCGGCTCGCAGGGGGGGATGCGCTCGCTGTCAGATTAAGCTATTTATGTGACTGCTCGATCGATTTGCCGAAGCTGATTTCACCATTGTCGATCCGGATATTGAATCCGCAGTCGGGATTGGTGCAAACCCAGGCCTTGTAGCGGATGGCCGCACCTTCCCGTCCGTAATCCGATAAGGGGACCATGACACCGGTGTGGCATTTCTGGCATTCTGGAAAAGCAGCTTCCATGGATTGTCCTCCCGTTTTTTCACCTCACCCGCAAAGCGGAAGCAGGCCTGATCCCCCAGCCAGGGGAAGGCCGCCTGCTACTGCTTGACGACCCATACCCGGATGCGCCCCTCGACCTCCGCATGCAGCTTCACCGGCACGGTATAGACGCCCAGGGCCTTGATCGGCTCGTCGAGAATGATCTTACGCTTGTCGATCTCGAATCCCTTCTCCTTCATCAGATCGGCGATATCCTGGGCCGTCACGGAACCGAAAACCTTGTCCTCTTCCCCGACCGGGACAGCCGCGGTCACGGATATCTTTTCCAGTTCCACAACCCTGGCTTCCGCCTCGCGTTTGTTCTTTTCCTCCCTGCGGACGTTCAGCCTGGCTTCCTCCTCCAGGATGCGCATGTTTCTCTCTGAAGCGGCCAGGGCGATTCCCTTCGGGACGAGATAATTCCGGGCGTATCCGTCCTTGACCTGAACGACATCCCCGGCCTTTCCCAGATGTTCAAAATCCTTTTTCAAAATGACTTTCATGGGGATCTTTTCCTCATTGTTTTATTGGGACAGGTCCGAAACATAGGGCAGGAGGGCAAGATGCCGCGCCCGCTTGACGGCAGTCGTCAACTGGCGCTGATGACGCGCGCAGGTGCCGGATGTCCTTCTGGGAATGATTTTCCCCACTTCCGTGGTGAATTTCAACAATCGCTTGGGATCCTTGTAGTCCACGACAGCGACCTTGTTTTCGCAGAAACGGCAGATCCTCTTCTTTTTAGGCCTGATCAAAAGATCCTCCTTTCACGGATTTTCTATAACTCCAGATTCTGATATCCAAAATCGAATTTGCCCCTCAGGGGATTGTCCTGCTCCGGCTCCTTGGCCGTTTCGGCCGCAGCGGGAGCTTCGGACTTGCTCTGGCCGCTCTCCGCGTTTTCAGAGTCCTGGGATTCCGAAGACTCGCCCGGCTCGACGAAGGAGGCCCCTTCCTCCTCCAGAGACTCATCCTTCTTGTTCAGAAACTGGATGCGATGCGCCTTGATCTCCACGACATTCCGGCTGCGGCCGTCGTCGGTCTTGAGGCTCCGGCTCTGCAGCTCGCCCTCGACCAGCACGGCGCTCCCCTTGTGCAGGTTTTCGGCGCAATTCTCGGCCAGCCTGTACCAGGCCACAACTCCGACATAGCAGACATTTTCGCGCCATTGTCCGGCATTATCCTTGAATTTCCTGTTCGAAGCGATCCAAAAATTCGTGACGGGCGTGCCGTTTCCCGTTCTCCGGAAAGCCGGCTCCCGCGTCAGATTCCCAGCAATGAGAACGGCGTTTACATCGGGCATTCGAAGATCCAACATGTTCCGTATCCCTCCTTACCGCGTTTGGGATTTGATTTTCCCGGGCAGTCAGCCCTCCTTTAGGAGGCATCGAACTCCGCGTTCGCTTCGGATCCTTCCTTTTTTCTGGATCCGGCCTTGTGCTTCGCGGCTGTCCGCTCGGACGGCTCAGCCTCCTCCACGGCGGGCTGTTCCGCTGCGCTTTCACGCTGCTTGGCGAGCTCTGCTTCCAGCCATTTCTTGGGCAGAAAGATCGTCAGATGCCGCAGAACCCGTTCGTCCAGACTGTACTGCCTTTCCAGCTCCTTGTTGAAGGCGCCGTCCGCTTCGTACTGGATATAGAAATAAAATCCGTACTGCTTCCTGGCGATTTCGTAAGCCAGCCTGCGTTTGCCCCATCGGTCCACCCGAATCACCCTGGCGTTGTTTTTTTCGAAGAATTTCAGGTATTTCGAGATGATCGCTTCGGTTTCGTCGGTGGACAGGTGGGCGTCGATGATAAATGTGGTTTCGTACGTTTTGATCACGCTTTTCCTCCCTCTGGATTTTCAGCCTTCCGTCCGATACGCGGAAGACAGGGATCCTTTGATTGACTAATAGAACGGTATGGCCCTGCTCAACCGGGCCCGCAGCGCCTCCGTCACGCTCAGGATTTTCCGGAGCCCGGCTTGCCGGATTTTCCCTCCTTGGCCGGCTTTCCTTCCTTGCCTTCCTTGGTTTCCTTTGCCTCTTTGCCTTCCTTGCCTTCCTTGCCTTCCTTGGCCTCTTTCCCTTCTTCCTTGCCTGCCTCTTCAGCACCTTCCGCTTCAGCCGGAACTTCCGCTTCCGCCTCGAGCTTCGGCCCCTTGGCGATGACGACATGGGCGAGGGTTTGGTGGGGATCCGCCAGGAACCGGATCTTCTCGGCCTTGAGATCCGACACGGTGACAGCGTCTCCGATATTCAGCGCTTGCACGTCGATTTCAACGGCGTCCGGGATATCCATGGGCAGGCCTTCGACCTCGATTTCCCTCAGGGGATGCTCCAGAATGCCGCCCGCGGTTTTGACGCCTTCGGGTATGCCCTTGCTGATCACCGGTATGGTCAGGCGGATTTTCTCCGTCAATTGGATGCCCATGATATCGACATGAACAAATGCGTCGGTCACCGGATCCCGCTGGATGTCCCGGATGATGCATTTCTTGACTTTTCCGTCCGGAAATTTCGCATCCAGGATATTGGCCTTGGAATGCAGCACGCGGTCCAGTTCCCTTCCGTCCAGGCTGATTGAAACGGATTCCTCGTGATGCCCGTAGAACACCGCGGGGACCTTGCCTGCCCTCCGGATGGATTTCGGACCCGGCATCCCGGGCTTTCCCCTCCACTCCACATTCAAAGCTGTTTCTGCCATTTGACGACCTCAACAAGTGTTTATGATTGATTGACATCGAAAAGCGAACTGATGCTGTCCTCGTTGTGAATCCGCCGGATCGCCTCTCCAAACAGCGGCGCCGAGGACAGGATCCGTATTTTTTTCTCCGTCTTCCCCGGCCTCAGGGGGATGGTGTCCGTCAGGAAAACCGATGACAGCGCGGAATCGCGTATCTTTTCATAAGCATCCCTGGACAGGATGGGGTGCGTGCAGGCCGCCAGGATTTTATTCGCACCCATGCGCTTCATGAGATCGGCCGCCTTGCAAAGGGTGCCGGCCGTGTCGATCATGTCGTCCACGAGGATGACATCCTTTCCCGACACTTCCCCGATCAGGGTGACAGTCTCGATTTCGTTCGGTGCGCCCCGTTTTTTATCGACCAGGGCAAGGTCGGTCCCGAGCCGGTTGGCATACGCCCTGGCGCGCTTGGAACTTCCGATGTCCGGGGCGACGACGATCGGGTTCTTCAGGGCCTGAGCGGCGATCTGCTCCATGAAGATCGTAAAGGCGTACAGATGATCGAAGGGGATGTCGAAGAATCCCTGAATCGACGCGGAGTGAAGATCCATGGTCAGCACGCGGTCCGCACCTGAGTTGGAGATCAGATTCGCGACCAGCTTGGCGGACAGGGAGACGCGCGGCTGATCCTTCCGGTCCTG
>JAFGEX010000045.1 GCA_016931355.1 bacterium | reverse complement strand
TTTTCTGCTTACGGATCTGTCGGGTACCTATGTGGACGGAACTTTGGGGGGATGCGGGCATTCGCAGGCCATACTCGGACGGTTGTCCGGAGGAAGGCTGATCGGTATCGACCGGGATCCGGCCGCGATTCAAAGGGCAAGGATGAAGCTGGCTTCCTGCGGGGAATTGAAGACCCCCGCTGCGAGCGGCGGGGAATCTTCGATCTTTAAGGAAAACGACTTTTATTTTCGCCCGCTTACCCCGGGGCAAGCCCCGGGGAATGCGCTCGCTGTCAGATTCACGGCCGTGCAGGGGACCCTGGGCCGCATAGACGAGCATCTGAATGCGCTGGGCATCCGGGAGATCGACGGACTCCTGCTCGATCTCGGTGTTTCATCCCATCAAATCGACACCTCTGACCGGGGATTCAGTTATATGAGAGACGGCAGGCTTGACATGAGAATGGATCCCTCATCCGGCTGGACGGCAGGCGATTTGGTTAATACCTGTGAAGAGTCCGAGCTCGCCGGCATGCTGATGACCTTCGGCGGCGAGCGGAACGCCCGTCGGCTGTCGCGGGCCATTGTCCGCGCCCGAAGCCGCCGCAGGCTGGAAAGCACATCCGACCTTGCAGCGGTCGTCGCCGACGCGGTTTCTCCGCGCTGGCGCATCAAAACCCTGTCGAGGGTTTTTCAGGCTCTCCGGATCGCCGTCAACGGCGAGATGGACGAGCTCAGGGATTGCCTGATCCGCTCATACCCCTTTGTGAAAGAAGGCGGCCGTTATTCCATCATCGCTTATCATTCACTGGAGTCGCGCATGGTCAAGCGTTTCTTCCAGGGGCAGGATCCGACCTATGTCCCGGGGGAGACAACGGATGCCCCGAAAAAGTACCATTTTCACATCCTCACCCGCCACGGCGTGCAACCCTCGTCTGCTGAAATGGAAAGGAATTCACGCGCCTCCAGCGCCCTGCTCAGGGCGGCGGAAAAAAAGGAACAAGGAGCAGCGGCATGACCACCCGTGACAGGCATAAGCGGCGGCAAAGGGCGGCCGGCGGGCCCGGCGGCATCTGGATTCTTGTGGCCATTCTGTCCTCTATCCTGCTTGTTTTTTACCTGTGGGGCAAGGTGCAGGTTGACATCGTCCTTCAGGATACGGACCGCCTGGAGTCGGAGAAAAAGGCCATCCTCCGCGAAATAGACGGGCTCAAGATCGAAATCGAAGCCATGAAATCTTCCCAGAAGATTTCCGCCATGGCGATGCGGCAGGGCATGGTTTACCTGTCTTCCGCCAGCGTGGAGGAACTGGAAGTGGACCTGGACGGCGTCCGGATGCAGGCCGAAATCCGGAAGAACGACCTGACCCTCGCGGGCATGGAATGGTGGCCGTTCAGACTGCGCCACGCCCCGGAACGCCGCATTTCCGGAGAAAGGCCATGAAACGGCTCTGGAACAAAGAGAAGCAGCCGGAACGGTCCGAAAAGCGGCGCCTCATCCTGCTCCGCACCGTCATGACCGTTTCGATTTTCATCCTGCTGATCCGGTTTTCCTACATTCAGGTCTGGCATCGCCGGCCCTGGCTCAGGCTGACGGACGACCTTTACAAGTCCAGAATACAATTGACCGCCAAACGCGGGGAAATTTTTGACCGGAAGCTGAATGTCCTGGCTGCGGACATCTCCACAGTGGCCCTGTCCGCAGATCCCACCCGGATCAAGGATTTCGCCCAGACCGCGGCAAAACTGGCCGCCATTCTGGGCGGAAAGGCGGAGGAATACATCCATCTGTTCAGGCATCCGGTCAGCCCGAGGTACACCCGGATCCGCAAAAGCATCACGGAGCCTCAGAACCGGGCCCTGCAGAAGGCGCGCATCGAAGGCCTGATTTTCATGGAAGACATGATGCGCATCCACCCCTTTGCGGATCTTGGCTTTCAGGTGCTCGGCATCACGGATGCCGAACATACGGGTGTGGGGGGCATCGAACAGGTTTTTGAAACAGTGCTCAGCGGCCAGGACGGATGGGCCTATCTGCAGAAAGACGCGCTGAACCGCAGATTCACGTCCGCGGATTATCCGAAGGAAAAACCCGTTGACGGCGAAAAACTGGTTTTGACTCTGGATTACAGCCTGCAGGTGATACTGGAGGAAGAGCTGCGCGCCGGCATGGATCGCCATCAGGCCAAGAGCGCGAGCGGCGTGCTCATGGATCCCTTCACCGGCGAAGTGCTGGCCATGGCTTCCGTGTCCCAGGGAGCGGAGAAGGATCCGATGCTCGCGATGCAGAACCAGGCTGTTCAGGCTTCCTTCGAACCGGGTTCCACATTCAAGATTGTGACCGTGGCCGCCGCCCTGGAGGAGAGGATCGTTGAGCCTCAAACCCTGATCCACTGCGAAAACGGCGCCTATGTTCTGGCGGGCCAGACCATTCATGACCACGACAAATCCTACGGACTGCTGACGGTCGCGCAGATCATGGAGCAGTCCTCGAACATCGGAGTCGTCAAGATCGGGAAAAAACTCGGGAAAAAGAAATTTTATGAATACATACGGAGTTTCGGTTTCGGCAACTGCACCGGGATCGAGCTGCCCGGCGAAACCCCGGGTTTCTGCCGCCCTCATTACCGCTGGGATGATTTCACCGCAGCCGCGATTTCCTTCGGCCAGGGTCTCTCCGTCTCGACCCTGCAGATGGCCTGCATGGCGTCCGTCATCGCCAACGGCGGAGAGCTTGTGAGGCCGCGCATCGTGGACTCGATTCTCGGCTCCTCGGGCAATCAGATACGGAAATTCCCGAAGGCATCCATACGGCGCGTCATCAGCGAGCAAACCGCCCGGACCATGCGGACGATACTGGAAGGCGTTGTTGAGCGCGGCATTGCGAAAGACGCAGCGATCGTGTCCGTTCCGGTTGCGGGCAAGACCGGCACGGCTGAAAAGGCGGTGCCCGGCTTCAAGGGATATCAGCCCGGCGCCCATGTCAGCAGTTTCGTGGGATTCTGGCCGTCTGTTGCGCCGCGTTATGTGCTTACCGTCGTCCTGAATGAACCCCGTCACAATTATTATGCGGCTTATTCCGCGGTGCCCGTTTTCCGCCGGGTCGTGGAGCGCATGTGCCATCTCCCGGAAGCGGGCTGGATCCTGCCGAGACCGGAGGATCGACCTCAGGACCGTTCAATCGTGCTTTCGGATCTCCGGCAGGAGCCGGTCCCAGCCGCGGATCCGGGGCTGCGAGTAAAGGGTTCGCCCCATGTCATGCCGGATCTCCGCGGCATGAGCAAACGGGAGGCCATGCTGGAGCTGGCGGACCGGAACATTGAAGTGCGCGTGAGCGGCAGGGGCATTGTGGTGAGCCAGTCCATCCCGCCGGGGACACGCGTGAAGGACCGGCGGACCTGCCACTTGATTTGTCAATGAGAAGGAATGGAAATCCATCTGATGATCTCCCTCCATCAGCTTTTTCTCAGGGCCGGGCTCCCTGTTCCGGCCGGCCTCCCGGATCTCCAGGTCAGCGGGATAGCCGCCGATTCCCGGAAGGTCGGCCAGGGTGACCTGTTCTTTGCGCTTCACGGATTCAGGACGGACGGGACCTGCTTTGCCGCAGATGCCGTGCGTAGGGGGGCGGCGCTGATTTTTTCAGAGCATCCGGTCCCGGACATTGAGGTCCCGGTTTTCCCGGTGGAGAACAGCCGCAGGATGCTGGCCCTGCTGGCAGCCGCCTATTACGGCGATCCCGCGTCCCGCATGCAGGTTGTGGGCATCACGGGCACCAACGGGAAAACCACGACCTCCCACATGCTCGAGGCCGTGTTCCAGGAAGCCGGCAGGCGCACGGGGCTGGTCGGCACAGTACATTACCGTTGGCCGGGCAGCACCGTTGAGGCGGAGCGCACCACGCCAGACATCCTGGAACTGCAGGAGATGTTGTCCGCCATGCGCCGGGCCGGCGTGGATTTGGTCGTCATGGAAGTGTCCTCGCAT